>NZ_CAWUGZ010000103.1:0-23479 GCF_963921845.1 Commensalibacter sp. Nvir
GTGTAATAATATATGCTTTTAAGAAAATGCGTAAGTTTATTGTCTAACTTGATTTGATATCATTTGATTTAATAAAATGATTTTGTTCTTAAGTTTCTTTATAAAATTTGGAAAACAATTGCCTAGTGTTTTAAAAGGGTTGTGCTAAACATATTCTAAAAGACAAAATGAATTTATATGCTCTTTTTTCTATCAAGATCATCGAGTCAAATTTTTACAACATATCAAATATTTGGTTTTGGTTATTATGCTTAAATGGAAGTTAACATGACTCATCTAATTATTTATCGAAATACAATATTTTGTATTGCAATGTTATTAAATTCATTATGGTTTGGATGTAATTTTTTTTATGTTTATGTTGTTCAACATTCTGTTAGTTTATTAAATCCAGTTCAACAAACATCTATTAAACTTCAATGTTTAAAAAAACTATTTTTAATTAATTGGGGATGCCTCTTACTTTTATTAATTATAGAAAGTTTATTGATACTTATGAAAGGTTTTTCGACTTTAGTAGTTCAATATCTCTTAATCGGTGCTTTTACTATGATAGTGATTGCTTTGTTTATTTTATATAGAGCAGATTTCAAATTTTATACAAATGCGAAGCGATCTATCCGACCAAAATCAGAATTATTTGATAAAATAAATACGTTATTAAAATTTATTGTGATTTTAAGTATTATTAATTGTGCTTTATTGAATTTTGTTTAAATAATACTTATCTTAAAACTTAATCTTAACAATATCATTGATTAATACAATCCAACTCAATATAATGAGTAATTGTTTATCATTTGTTGACGTTCATATTGTTCACGCATCAACAGCAATCAAACCAAATTGTCAATAGATTTTTAGTAAAACGAAAAAACAAATCAATATGCCCACCAGTTCCAAAGAATTATCTACTGAAGTTTTAAATTTTTTTTCTGACTTAAGTTTATCCCAACCTATTTTGAATGCAATTCAATCCATGGGTTATGAAAAACCTACTGAAATTCAGGCACAAGCGATTCCTTTAATTCTTCAAAAAAAAGATGTAGTTGGTATTGCGCAGACTGGTACAGGTAAAACTGCGTCGTTTACTTTACCTATTTTAGAAATTCTCTCTAAACAAAGAGGTCGCGCGAGGATGCCTAGGGCTTTAATCTTAGAGCCTACCCGTGAACTTGCTTTGCAAGTTTCTGAGAATTTGAAACTTTATGGACAAAATTTAAAGCTTTCTCATGCATTATTGGTGGGTGGTGAAAGCATGAACGATCAAAAAGATTTGCTTAATCGAAGTGTGGATATTGTCATTGCTACCCCTGGTCGATTGATGGACTTATTCGACAAAGGCGCTATTTTACTTAATCGCATTCAAATATTGGTTATTGATGAAGCAGATCGTATGTTAGACATGGGTTTTATTCCTGATGTTGAACGTATTGTTTCTTTTATTCCCAAACAGCGACAGACGCTTTTGCTTTCCGCAACTATGTCTAAAGAAATTAAAGCTATTACAACCTCATTTTTAAATGACCCAGTAGAAATTTTTATTTCTCCCCCTTCTTCTCTCGCTGAAACAATTGAGACTGAACTTATTATTGTATCTGAGCAACAAAAAAAAGACGTATTAATAAAAATTCTTAAAAAAGAAGAAGTTAAAAATGCTATTATTTTTTGTAATCGTAAAAAAGACGTGGATATTTTAACACGTTCGTTAAAAAAGCACGGATTTTCATGTGGATCTCTCCATGGCGATCTTAGCCAGCAAATAAGAACCAACACATTGGAAGCATTTAAAAATAATAAAATTCAATATTTAATTTGTTCTGATAT
Source organism: Commensalibacter sp. Nvir (assembly GCF_963921845.1). Lineage (NCBI taxonomy): Bacteria > Pseudomonadati > Pseudomonadota > Alphaproteobacteria > Acetobacterales > Acetobacteraceae > Commensalibacter > Commensalibacter sp. Nvir. The sequence goes on from NZ_CAWUGZ010000103.1 coordinate 1,828, forward strand.
TGCAGCACGCGGTTTAGATATAGATAACTTGTCCCATGTTATAAATTACGATTTACCTCATCAAGCTGAGGATTACGTTCATCGTATTGGCCGTACTGGGCGAGCAGGTCGCTTAGGATTTGCGTATAGTCTTGCAACGAAAGAAGAAAGTGAAATTGTTCAGTCCATCGAAGCTTTGACACAAAAGACTATGAAAAAGATTACTTTGGATGTGGCTGAGAATCAATCTAAGGAATCTGAGAAAAAAAATAAAACAGAACCTAACAAAAATTTAGAAAGAGCAACTGGAAAAAAAGATAAGGTTATACCAACTCCTTTGCCTGTACGCGTTCCTATTTCTCAACCGACAAGTAAAGAAAATGAAGAAGTAATTGGTTTCGGTCAGTTTGTTCCTGCATTTATGCTTTCACCTTTTCGCAAAAATACGACAATGTAAAGAACAATAAGTTAGCGTTTTGTCTAATTAAAGTTGCTTAGAGTGATAAGGTAAATAAATTAAAAACTAATCTAAAACATATTAAGGGTTAACCTCGCTTCATCACTCATACGAGAGATATCCCAAGGGGGATCCCAAACAATTTCGACTTCGACTTTTTTTACTCCTTCAATTGTTTCTAAAGCCTCTTTAACCATAAGGGGTAGCTCTTGGGCACTAGGGCAATTGGGGGCTGTTAATGTCATTTCAACATGAATACAGCCGTCATCATTTAAATCAATTGCGTAGATTAATCCTAATTCGTATATATTAACGGGGATTTCAGGATCATAAACGCTCGAGATAGCGTCAATAATAGCATTCTCGCTAATACGAACCGGCTTAGGCGTTTCCCCGAATTTCTCGTTTAAATCATCCGGTAACCAACGTTCAAAATCATTTTCTTTATTATTTGAATCCTTTGTTGTGTACGAATCAGATGATTTTTCAAATTTGGCTAAAACTGATTGCTCTTTTTCGTCAAAAAAACTCATAGTTTTGAATAACTCAACTTTAAGGAAAATTATATATACAATGGACAGAAGCAAGTACGATCAAGCAAACATGTTTTTAATTTTATTTAATGCACCGATAAATCTGTCAATTTCTTCAAAGGTATTGTAAATTCCAAAACTTGCTCTGGCAACACTTGTTTGCTTTAGACGATGCATTAGAGGTTCTGCGCAATGAAAGCCTGCTCTAATAGCTATACCCTGTTGATCCAATAACGTAGCAATGTCAAACGCATGAATTTTTTCCATTGTAAATGATACCACACCCCCACGTTTGGCGGGATTACCAATAGGTGTTATTTCTCTTATAGATGCGAGCTGATCAAGAGTATAGTTGAGTAAAGCTAGGTCGTGATGTTCTAAAGCTTCGTAACCTATAGAAGAGACCCAGCGTATTGCTTCGCCCAGTCCTATAATTTCAAGTATAGGTTGAGTCCCTGCTTCAAATCGGGTCGGCGGTGATGCCCATGTTGATGCTTCAAAGGTTACTTTATCAATCATATCCCCTCCTCCCATGAAGGGGGGCATAGTTTGTAGTAATTCTGTCTTACCGTATAAAATACCAATACCAGTAGGCCCATATAATTTATGACCTGTGAAGGTATAAAAATCAGCGTTTAGATCCTCAACATTTACTTTTTGATGAACAATTCCTTGGCTGCCGTCGATAAGTACTTTAGCATTGTTGTGATGTGCCAATTCAATAATTATCTTTAGGGGATTGATCGTACCAAGAACGTTGGACATATGGGTTATTGCAACTAAAGCAATTTTATGATCTTCCAAAATCTGCTGAAAAGATAAGAGATCAAGTTCGCCTTCATCGGTAATAGGTGCAATATAAAGTGGCACGCCCCAACGATCTCTTAGCATTTGCCAAGGAATGATATTGGCATGGTGTTCCATTTCACTGATAAGTACACCATAACCTTTAGGAATTAAAGATCCGTAAGAATGAGCAACCAAATTAATTGCTTCGGTACTATTTTTTGTGAAAATAATTTCCGATGCGCTTGATGCGTTAATAAATTGCGCGATTAACTTTCTAACTTGTTCATAATCATCGGTCATTTTCTCACTAATAGTATAAATACCTCTGTGGACATTTGCATAGTGGGAACAAATTGTTTTCTTGATGGCTTCAATTACCTGAAGGGGTTTTTGAGCAGACGCTGCACTATCAAGAAAGACAAAAGGATTATTATTTATTGTTTGATTTAGAATAGGAAAATCGTTTCTTATTTTTTTTATATCTAATTTGGGTTGCAAAATCATATTACAAGCCCTCCAAAATTTCAGTATTTAAATGTTTATTAAAAAATTCTTTTGCTAAGGGATCAGTTATATAATCAATAGCCTCGACCACAAAAGCATTGGTTAATATTTGCTTTGCTTGTGGATAAGGAATCCCTTTGGACATTAAGAAAAAAAGCTGTTCATCATCTAATGCGCCAACTGTTGCTCCGTGAGAGCATTTTACATCTTCAGCGTAAATTTCCAATTCTGGTTTCGTATATATTTCCGCTTGATCCGATAAAAGTAACGTTTGGTTTTGCTGTTCAGCATTTGTTTTTTGAGCCTGACGTTTAACACAAACTTTTCCTTGAAAAACACCTTTGCTGCGTTCTGATAAGATGTTTTTTACATTTTGAAATGATGTGCAATGCGGCGCTTCATGAATAAAGTGAGTTGTAATATCTGAGTGTTGATGGGTATTAAGAATTTGTATCGCTCTAAATAAGGTTTCACTCCATTCTCCTAAAAGCTTTACGTTAACTTCTTGTCTAGCAAATTTTGCCTCTTTAGTCATAAGAAATTGCTTATAACGTGCCTGTTCAGCAAGTTTGACGAAGAAATTCGAGCAAAGATAGCTGCTTGGAGAAGGGTTAATAAAATTATTGAATTCTAAGCAAGAATTTTTTTTAAGAAAAATTTGTCTTACAGGATTATTAAAATACGTTCCTTCTCCAATATTCAATTCTAATATAGATAATGTAGAATTTTCCTCTAAAATCCACTGGAATCTTGGATGAAATGCAATAGGATTAGAGTCCAAGGGTTTACCTAGATTTAAAATAAGAATAGTTCCAGCTTGCGTATTTTTTTTTACCTTGAACTCAATTAGCGCGTCACTGCAGATTAAATTAACTTCATTAAGAAAATTAGCTTCATTATTTATGGAATCTGAGTATGGTTGAGCATCAAGATCTACCGTTAGTTTGGAACTATCAAGTAAAGTGGTTAAAGGTTTGACAATATGACCATTTACGCAAACTAATCGAGGAAGTGTTTCAAGATTATTTTCTTTTATTAAGGTGTACACCCAGTGTTCCAAATAGGTATAGTTGAATTGAGTATTATAAGTAAAATTGATTTGTTTTAACCAACTTAGGTTAGAATATTTCCATGAATCGTCTTTAGAGGAAGGCAATTTGTTTTTTCGCAAAAATTCTGAGAGTTTATTCAAATTTTTTTTAAAATTTTTACAAGATTTTTTTTGTATTGAGCTATTAGAATTTTGAGACTTATGGTCTGTCAACATATTAGGCATCAAACTCTCCCAGAAGTCGGCTATATCCCTCTTTTTCAATACGCTTAGAAAGTTCAGGCCCACCAGAGTGTATAATACGACCTTTGGCAAGAACGTGTATGTAATCGGGTCGAATATAATCAAGTAATTTTTGATGATGGGTTATAATTAATGATGAAAATTCCGTAGATTTTAAAGATTTTACACCTTCAGCCACCACTCGTAATGCGTCAATATCTAATCCACTATCTGTTTCATCTAAAATAGCAAAAGAAGGGTGAAGTAAGCTCATCTGTAAAACTTCATTACGTTTTTTTTCACCGCCAGAAAATCCTACGTTGACGTTTCGTTTAAGCATGTCCGAAGAAAACGAAAGTTTTTTGGCTGTTTCCTTTACAAGTTTAAGAAACTTTAAAGAATCTAACTCTTCTTGACCTCGGGCTTTTCTCACAGAATTTACAGCGGTTTTTAAAAAATTAGCGTTGTTAACGCCTGGTAATTCTATAGGGGCTTGAAAAGCGAGAAATAAACCTGCTGCTGCTCGAGCATCGGGTGTAAGGGAAAGGAGATTTTGGCCTTTAAAAAGTACGGAACCTGCAGTGACTTTATAGTCTGGATGTCCAGACAAGACATAGGACAACGTAGATTTTCCAGAGCCATTGGGCCCCATAAGAACATGGGTTTCTCCTGAGGATATAGATAAGTTAATACCGTTTAAAATTGCTTTGCAATGTCCTTCAGGTGATTCATCTTTAACAGAGACATGCAAATTTTTAATTTTGAGTATAGTTTTCATCCGTTAACCCACGCTTCCTTCCAGACTAACTTGTAAAAGTTGTTGAGCCTCAACCGCAAATTCCATAGGGAGCTCCTTAAGAACATCTTTACAAAATCCGTTAACAATTAAACCAATAGCATCTTCTTGAGATAACCCTCTTTGTTGGCAATAAAAGAGCTGTTCTTCTGAAATTTTGGAAGTTGTTGCTTCGTGTTCGATTTTCGTTGAACTGTTTTGGCTTTCGATATAAGGAATCGTATGTGCACCACAATGATTGCCTATTAGTAGGCTCTCACATTCTGTATAGTTTCGAGCATAATTGGCTTTAGGTAACATTTTTACCAAACCCCTATACGTACTATTTGAATGACCAGCGCTAATGGTTTTAGCAATAATTGTAGAACGGGAATTACGCCCAATATGTATCATTTTTGATCCCGTATCTGCCTGTTGATGTCCATTGGTTACAGCAACTGAATAAAATTCACCAATTGAGTTTTCTCCCTGTAAAATACAGGAAGGGTATTTCCAAGTAATTGCAGAGCCTGTTTCAACTTGTGTCCATGAAATGCGGGAATATGCCCCACGACAGATGCCCCTTTTGGTAACAAAATTATAAATACCTCCTACTCCATTTTTATCGCCTGGATACCAATTCTGCACCGTAGAATATTTAATGAACGCATTATCCATGGCAACCAATTCTACAACAGCTGCATGTAATTGATTTTCATCACGCTGAGGAGCCGTACACCCTTCCAAATAAGAGACAGTCGATCGTTCTTCAGCGATGATAAGGGTTCGTTCAAATTGACCTGTGTTTCTGGTATTAATTCTAAAATAAGTGGATAATTCCATGGGGCATTTAACCCCTTTGGGTATGTACACAAAAGATCCATCCGTGAATACCGCTGAATTAAGAGCAGCAAAAAAGTTATCGCCTTGGGAGACAACACTACCCATATATTTTTGTATCAATTCAGGATAAAGCAAAATTGCTTCAGAGATAGGACAGAAAATGACTCCTGCTGTAGCCAAAGTCTTACGAAAAGTCGTTGCAACCGAAACACTGTCGAAAACAGCATCGACTGCAATATTGACATTTTCGGGAGTTGTTTCTTCTTCAACACCTGCAAGGATTGCTCTTTCTTTTAACGGTATACCTAATTTTTCATAAGTTCTTAAAAGCTCTGGATCAACTTCATCTAGAGATTTGGGTTTATTCTTTGATTTGGGAGCGGCATAATAATGTAAGTCTTGGTAATTTATACTAGGGTAATTTAATTTTGCCCAATGTGGTTCTTCCATGGATAACCAAATTCTGTAGGCTTTCAACCTCCATTGAAGCATCCATTCCGGTTCTTTTTTCCGTAAAGAAATTAATTTAATGGTTTCTTCATTGAGCCCTTTCGGCGCTATATCCATTTCTATATTCGTTTCGAAACCATATTTATAAGGCTTATTTGTAACCTGAGTAATTAAAATATCGTCATGATTAGCTTTATTCATTTTGTTTTCTGTTTCTTAATCTTTTATAGATTTTTATTGTTGGAAGATGTTTGAATGTTATTTTTCAATTCCTCGAGTGTGATCGTTTCAAAAAAGTGCTTAATTTGATTATTAATTATGGACCAGTGACCTTGCAAATCACATTGAGAATAAATAATGCGACAACTTTCTGGATTACAATTAACTAAATCAATCGGTCCATCAATAGAGGTAACCACTTGGGCTAACGTTATTTCTTTCAATGAACTTTCTAAATGATACCCGCTTTTGGCTCCTCGACGGGATTTAACTAACGTAGAGCGTGTAAGTATTTTTAAAATCTTAGCAACGGTAGGTTCTGGAATGCCTGTTTCTACGGATAAAACGGTTGAAGACACGGTTTTACGATGACGATCTAAATGAATTAATAAAATAGTAGCATAGTCGGTTAATTTGGAAATCTTTAGCATAAATAAGGTTCACTTTAACGTTTAATACGTTTTGGTTTTAGAAGCGGTTCTTACACATGTAATATAGGACTGTTTTAGTCCAATAAAAGAGATTCGTATAGATTTTATTTAGAGATAAGTGATGTTTTTTTAAAAGAATTTACTAATAATTTATAAAAAACACTACTTACCAAACCAAAAATGCTCAGACCAAAATAGAAAAATTCCTGCAAAAAAGCCAACTATGGACCCATTAATTCTGATGTATTGTAAATCTTTTCCTATTCGGCATTCCAACCGATTTAAAAGATAATGTGTGTTCCAGTTACTGATTACATTTTGGGTAAATTGGATAATTGATTTTTGTATAAGTGGAAAGGAAGACAGAATAATTTTTTGTAAGACGTTATTAAAACAAATTTTTTCACTTTGTTCAGTGCTTAACCGATTTGCGAACTGTACAATCATGTCGTCAAGAATTTTTTTTATCCATCCATTTTCATTCTCTATATCCAATTCGATTTGATTACGGAATCGCTTCCATATCTCTTCTCTCCAATTTTTAACACTATCTTGACTGATAAAATATTTAAGAGAATCGGAGATTTTTTCACTCAATATAGGATTGGTCTCAAATTGACTAATTTCTTTATTAATCCACTTTATAATAGCTTCTTTTAAATAAGGGTCTTGAGGATCAATACGATCAATTTCATAGCTTAAACTGTTTAAAACTTTTGTGGCTACTGAGCTTCCTATTATCCAACCAAGCACCTGTCCACCATGTTCTCTAACTCTGTCTTCAATAAAATATCTTAAATTAGTTTCATTATTTTTTAAGGTATTTTTTAACCCTACTAATAAAAAGGATACAATATCTTGGTAATGCTCATTATCCGTAAGTGTTCTTAGAGAACGTATTAAAAGGGGGGAAAGCGATTCACCATCCAACAATCGAACCATCACTCGTCCAAATATTTGGTTAGTTTGTCCATTTTCAAAATGATTCAATACTTTTGGCAATGATTTAAGTATGTATTGACTCAAAATCTTGGTATTTTCAGATTTTGCAATATAATGAGAAATTAATACTGGACAATTAAGGTTTTTAAACGCGTTCTCAATTTCATTTTTAGTAAAAATATAATGTCCAATAAAACTACCTATGCCTTGTCCTAATTTTTTTTGTTGTGTTGGTAATATCGCTGTGTGAGGTATGGGTAATCCCATAGGGTGTTTAAAAAGTGCGGTAACAGCAAACCAATCGGCTAATCCCCCGATAAAACCTGCTTGAGTACCTGCTCTCAAGGTCTGAGTGTATAACGTATCTAGTATTAGATGTTCGTGTATTACATAGTAATTAAAGAAAGTTAAAATACCCATGAACATAAGCAACGTAGTGGCAAAACGACGATACCTTATATAGGAATTCCACGCGAGATGTTCATGTTCAGTCATATTTTATGAGCCGAGAATTTTTATTATACAAAAAAATTACTTTTATCTTTTCAATCTGTTGGAAATGCTTAATCATAACCTCCGTATTTTTTTTATTCAATTTTTTCTGTAACGGAATCTGTAGTCATGCGCGAAAATTTTAGTCAACCAACGGTTAATTTAGACGAATTAATTTTGCTAACGACGCAGTTAATGTCAAAACAAAATCATGAGCCTACAGAAAATCCTGTATTAATTCTTGCTCAAAAAATAAAACAGTATCTTAAATCCGGCGCGCTTTCATTTGATGAACTAACAGAAATTACTCAAAGACTAAGGGACTCTGCTTTCCTTTCTCATGCTCGATATCTACAAAATTATGTTGGAATGCCTTCTGAAAAAAATATTGTAAACCGTTTTGATCAAGTTTTAAAAAAAATTATCAAGAAAAGTCAAAATTTAGAAAACAATGTTGATGCACCTTGTTTCGAAACATTTAAAAAGTTAATAGAAAAAAGTCAATTCGCAGCGGTGTTCACAGCACATCCTACCTTTGCTTTAGCGAATTCTGTTTACTCAGCTTTAGCCAATTTAGCTAGTCATCCAATTGATAATGAAACAAAATTACCTTTTTTTGCAACCCATCGTCGAGCTTCTCCTCCGACATTACAAGAAGAATTAAACTTAGCCACTAGTGCTATTAGCCGGGCAAGAAATTCCATAGATAGGTTTAATCGACATCTATTTGAATATGCAAAAGCAACGTGGCCTCATCGTTGGATTGAACTTGTGCCTTGTTCTATACTTTTGAGTAGCTGGGTTGGATACGATACGGATGGTCGTACTGATATTAGTTGGTGGGATAGTCTTCGTATACGTCTGCATATGAAGGAATTGCAACTTCAACGCTTATATGATCAGCTTTCTTTTATACCACATCAAGATATAAGTGAATTTAAAAACAAAGTAGCTTTAGCAATCACTATGGTTCAAAGACAAATAAAAATTTGTCCTACTTTTCCAGATCCTGAACAATTTTCAGATTTTGCGAAAGTTTTAATTGAAGAGCGTGAACATTCCATTCATTCCCCAAATCAGCTTTTACCTTTATTCGATCATGCTTTTGAAGTTGTGCAGGAAAAATATAAAATTGATTTACTTATTGCTAAAGTTGGTTTTTTTTCCCATGGATTGAGTTTATCGCACACGCATGTGCGGCTTAATTCTGTTCAAATCCATAATATGGCTCGACAACGTTTGGGGATAATTAATAATTTAGATAGCCCTTCTCATACACGCACATTATTTAATGTCATTAATTCTGCCTTAGAAAATGTAAAGACAATACCTGTAGACTTTGGCGCTATTCTTTCAGAGAAAGCATCAGCAAGTGTTCTCATGATGTTGTTAACTCAAATCACCAAACATATTGATAGTAAAACCCCTATACGTTTTTTAATAGCCGAAACCGAAAGCGGATATACGTTATTGATCGCCTTATGGCTAGCAAAATTATTTGGTATAGAGAATCAAGTTGAAATATCGGCTCTTTTTGAATCGGATAAAGCTTTACAACATGGCTCTCAAATTATGGAACAAGCTTTTCGTTCCGAACATTGGTGTGACTATTTAAGAAAAACAGGTAAATTATGCGTACAGTTTGGCTATTCCGATTCAGGTCGGTTTATAGGTCAAATTGCATCGACCTATCAAATTGAAAAATTAAGACATAAAATTATTTTGTTACTTAGAAAATACGATTTAAATTCCATTGAATTGGTATTTTTTGATACACATGGCGAAAGTATTGGTCGGGGTGCCCATCCTTTTCGTTTGGAAGACCGTTTAAGTTATTTATCTCCTTTTAAAACGGATCAATGTGTTGATAATCTTGACATATCTATACGACGGGAAAGTTCATTTCAAGGTGGCGATGGCTACCTTTTATATGGGTCGCAAGCCTTAGCGGACGCAACCATAAGTATTATCGCGAAGCATATTTTTAATCCCGAGGATGAAACAAACGATCCCATTTATTATGAAAGTGATTTTTGCGCTGATTTCTTTTCAACAATCGCTGCAAAAATGAAAGAATTGGTTAATGATAAAGGGTATGGAACGGTGTTAAGCGCCTTTGGTCCTGGGCTTATTGATAAAACAGGTTCAAGGCCAGCGATTCGACAAAATGATACAACTTCTGTAACTACGCGTATAAAACATCCCAAAGAATTAAGAGCCATACCGAATAATGCAATTTTACAACAATTAGGATGGTGTGCAAATATTTTACAAGGATTAGGAGCAGCTGCTTCTGCAAATCCTGAAATTTTTCAAGAAATGTCCCAAACCAGTCCAAGATTTAAAAAATCTTTAGATTTTGCGTGGCACGCATTGAAGCATTCCAATCCCCTAGTCCTTCGAGCAATGATTTATTTATTGGATCCAGGGATATGGTTAAATCGTGCTAGCACTGAATCCGATCCCGATTTACAGGAATCTTATATTGCTTTGGCTAAAGGGTTGCAGCGTATGGAATTTTGGTCCAGCACACAGGCTATGTTTCATCGTATACATTCTGATCATATTACTTTACTTTCAATATGGAAAGAGGCTCCTCAAATGGATACGAATGAAATTCTACTTCATGCTATACGCCTAGCTCTTATTGAAGAAATTTGGATATTGTCCACAGAAATTCCTTATTTTTCCCCGTACCATGATTTTAGTAGAGAAGTTCTTGAAACGAAAATACTGTGTTTGGAAATTCCAACAGCGCTGGAATTGTTGTCGCATGTGTTTCCTCAAGCCCCTGATTACGATTCTGATTTATATTTTCATGAAACGAAAGGACCACGACATGAAGGTGCTTATGCAAGAGACGATCGTCGAATATTCAAACCTATACAAAAGAATTTTGATTTAATACGTGAAATTAGTGTAGCATTGATTCATAGACTACACGCTTTTGGCTAAATAAAGTTAAATGATTACTTATAATCAGATTGGTAATTCATATCAGTCAGGCTTTCACACAAAGGAAATACGTAATGTTGACATTTATTTGGGCTATCATTATTGGGTTTATTATTGGTGCGATTGCTAAGTTTTTAATGCCAGGAAATCAACCTGGTGGCTTTATTATTACGGTAATACTGGGAATAGCAGGGTCGAGTTTTGCCACATGGATGGGTCAAGTACTTCATATTTACCAACCGGGTCAAAGTGCAGGATTTATCTTCTCTATTGTTGGAGCTATAATAATTCTATTCATCTACAAGAAAATTGTAGAAGTTACCTCAAACCGAAGTACCGATATTTAGACTAGCCTTAACAGTGTAAAGTTAAACCCTTTTATATGAATTATCTTGATGGGTTGGATATTTTTAGAAAAGATAAGGTTTATGTTTTTATCTTTTTGAAAGTATCTGGCTCATCTGAGATTGTTTAGAGTTGTTTTAATCTCAGGGTAATTTGATTTATCGTACTATTCGCTTGTGAATTATATAATTATCATGATCTAATTGCGTTCTTACAATGCTGTGCTTACATAAAAATTATGTCAATTAAATTTTTTGAAAGTTTTTTAATTATTACATTGTCAGATATTTTAATTCAGAGAATACTATATTTTTATTTAAAACGTATTAAAATTATTCTGAGTTTAATAGCTAAGCACAAAACGTTTTTTTTTAAATTAAAATTAAGTGATAAGTCTAATTATTAACGTCTCATATTGAATTATATGTTAGAGAAACTTAAGATTTTGAGCTTTTTACAATCTAATATCAGTTTATTCTGGATAATTATTACAACGTTTTAAATTTTATGATAGGCGTAACAAAATGAACTCAACATTAAATGCTAATAATAGAAACAGTATCTTAGTCGATGTTGATTACAATTATTGCACAATATAAGAAAAAACAAATAAGGTACGTTGAAAATAAGTTAATACATTATATGTTAAATCATATACAGTTAAATTATTATTGTCTCATTTTTTTATAATTGCCATTTTAGAATTGTCAGCAAACACGTATTTTCAAAAAAGGTTTATACGCAATGAAAAAGCTTTCACTCGGGTTAGCAGGCATTGTTATACTCGGCATTGTTGGATTTTTCGTATTAACTTCGCCAATTACGTGGTCGTTGCTTCATCCGATAAGGGATACAGCTAATGATAGCCCAGCAAATTTAAATAATGGACGCGTTATATTTATTGCAGGAGATTGTGCCACTTGTCATGCCACTCCTAATCAAAATAATCCTTTAGTTCTTGGAGGTGGTCGAGCATTAGATACTAATTTTGGGCGTTTTTTTATGCCTAATATTTCTTCAGATACAAAGGATGGAATTGGTAGTTGGACCTTGGAAGAATTTACCAAGGCTGTGCGTGAAGGTGTTGGGCCTAGTACTATAATGTTTGATGGAAAGAATCTTTATCCTGCATTCCCTTATACGTCTTATCAACGTTTAACAGCAAACGATGTTCGTGATCTCTTTGCTTATATAAAAACTTTACCCGCCGTGAAAGGTAAATCACCAAATCACGATTTAAAATTTCCATTTAATTTAAGACTTGGTGTAGGAATTTGGCGGTTATTTTTTTTAGATGGACAGCCCCTATCATCCGACCCCCAAGAATCTGCCCTAATACAGAGAGGTCGCTATTTGGTTGAAGGTCCCGCACATTGTGCGGAATGCCATTCACCCCGCAATATACTTGGAGTAATTAAAAAAAATCAACGCTATGGTGGGGGGGCCACCCCAGATGGTAAAGGACATTTTCCTAATATTAGTCAAGATGACACGGGCATTGGGTTTTGGGCTAAAAATTCTATTGTAAATTATTTACGCACCGGCCAAAATCCAATTGGTAAAATCGCTGGCGGTGATATGGCTGAAGTAATTAAAAATACCCAACAATTGCCTTTTGATGATTTGCAAGCCATAGCAACTTATCTCAAAACCTTACCCGCAGTGGATCGTCCTGGGCCAGGACAACCAGAGCCAAATCGTACTTTACGTATCATCATGTTAAAACAAAAATCTGTGCGTAATGTGATTTTACCTACTTCTTCTTCCAGTGAAATTGCTGATGCAACAAACGTTTATGTTGTAGGGACGAAACAATTTTATTTGCATAAAAACCTATCCGGCGATGAAGATGGTAAATTATTGGCTACAACGAAAATTCAAGTTCTGAAACGTATTGGCGATAAATTACAAGGTCGACTGTCGGGTTGGCAAATGAAGGGTGATCCTTCGGTAATATATGCGCTAAAGGGTCAACGTATTATTTATGCTTTGCTTGGTAAAAATGCAGTGAAAGCAGCTAAGGTAAGCAAAGGTATTGTTGATGCAGAAACAGGTCAAACTTGGTATCCCATTGAGTTAACCTTTTGGACAACAGATAAAAACCTTAATATTGGCTTGTCCGATCTGTGGGCATATTCGTCCAATTTGTTTAGCAATACTTGTAGTGTGTGCCACTCTCTTCCTAAACAAGATGATTATTTGGCCAATCAGTGGATTGGTAATTTAAATGCAATGCGTCGATATACGTCTTTAACGGATGACCAATATCGATTGCTTTTGGCTTACTTACAAAATCATTCTAAAGATGTTCATTTAGGTAAAAACGTTCATTGATGACAATAGTAAAATCACAATTTAAGCAATTACACTCTGAGCTGCTGGCTTTCGGTCAAGAGTGCCAGGCACAGTCAATTGTAGTCGATTGGTTTTCACGTTTTTTTATCGCACCTCCTTCGTGTCAATTCATTGAAGGATGTCAAACTACCCATTTTTACGAATTCCTTAAAATATTTGGAGCTTCGTTAAAGGCACAAAAATTAACCAATATTATTGCAAGAACGTTTAAACGTCATTCTTCTTCAGAACTTGAGCGTCTATTAAATCAGCAATACGTAGCACTCTTTGATGGTCCCAAAGGTTTATATACGGTTAATCCTTATGAAAGTTATTATTATGATGTTCATGGACGCTTATTTCAGCAGCCCTATATAGAAATGCTTTCCCTAATGGAAGCACTCGATGTAAGTGTGATGTCCTCGTGTAAAGAACCACCGGATCATTTGGCTATAGAACTGGCAACGCTTGCTGAAGCTCTACGTCAAGAAAACATAACGAGCATAAGCTTGATGAAGCAATGTTTAATCAAATGGGTTTCTAAAATGAATGAAATTCTTCAACAGGTTGGATCATTAACCTTTTACGCGCCGTTGCTCGAATTGCTAATTATTTATTTATCCTCTCTTGATCTTCATGTGCTTTTTGAAAAGCCGAGTGCTCAAAATTAGGAGAATGTTATGTCTTTCGACAAATCACCCCCTATCTTAACCTCCTTAAGTCGCCGAGCTTTTTTCAAGAGCAGTGCTGCACTTGCCCTGCTTGGTGCCATGGGGGAACCTTTGCTCAGTCATGGTGCACGTGCACAAGAAGGCAAAAAACTTACAATGTCTGGAAGTCATTGGGGAGTGTTTAGAGGTAAAATTGAAAATGGTCGTTTAACATCGGTAATTCCCTGGGAAAAAGACCCTCATCCAAATACAATGCTGCAAGGAATGTTGGATTCTATTTATTCGCCAACACGTATAAAATACCCTATGGTACGACGCGCTTGGTTGGAAAAAGGTCCTGGTGCGGACCCAGAAGGGCGCGGCACAGGGGACTTTGTTCGAATAAGTTGGGAAAAAGCACTTGATCTCGTGGCGGGTGAATTAAGCCGTGTTCGCAAACAATACGGTTCGCATAGTATTTTTGGCGGTTCCTACGGTTGGAAAAGTGTTGGCAAATTTCATAATTGCAGGACTTTATTGCAACGCATGTTGCAGACGACGGGGGGATCCGTTAATTCGCTGGGGGATTATTCCACGGGTGCTGCGCAAGTAATTCTTCCCCATGTTGTTGGTTCTCTTGAAGTTTATGAACAATGCACCACATGGGACGTTATTAAAGAAAATACGAAGTTACTGGTGTTTTGGGGATGTAACCCTGTTAACACCAATCAAATTGGTTGGCTCATACCAGATCATGGTGGGTATGAGGGATTGGATCAAGTTAAAAAAGCTGGTATCCGGGTAATTTGTATCGATCCGATAAACACAGAAACATGCCAATTTTTAAATGGCGAATGGCTAGCACCTCGACCACAGACTGATGTCGCTATGATGATGGGTATTGCGTATACGCTTTATGAAGAAAAACTTTATGATAAAACATTCCTAGATAAATATACGGTCGGTTTCGAGCAGTTCTTGCCCTATTTGCTTGGACAAAAAGACAATATTCCTAAAAATGCAGAATGGGCATCTTCAATTTGTGGTATAAAGTCTAGTGTAATTAAACAACTCGCACGTGATTTTGCCAAAAATCGTACAATGATTGCAGCGGGTTGGTCAATACAACGCCAGCATCATGGAGAACAAGCGCATTGGATGATTGTAGTTTTATGCTCTATGTTAGGTCAAATTGGTCTTCCTGGAGGTGGTTTTGGGTTTAGTTATCATTATTGTAGCGGCGGTTCTCCAACGGCTACAAGCCCTATTTTAAGTGGTATTACTGCTGGGAAAGCTCCGCCTGCAAGTGATTTACCTGCAGGTTGTGCACCTGGTTCGACAGAGTCGGCCTGTCAGCCAAAAACCAATGCTATTCCCGTTTGTCGTTTAGTAGAATCCCTTCTCAATCCAGGTAAGGTTATACAATATAATGGATCAAGTTTAACTCTTCCAGAAATTCATCTTGCTTACTGGGTCGGTGGGAACCCTTTTGCGCATCAGCAAAATCGTAATGAAATGATTCGAGCTTGGAAAAAAATTGACACCTTTATTGTACACGATTTCCAATGGACGGCATCTGCACGCCATGCTGATATTGTATTACCCGTAACGACCTCTTATGAGCGTAATGATATTGAACAACTGGGTGATTACGCCCTTAGTCATATTGTCCCTATGAAAAAACTTATTGAACCGCTTTATGAATCTCGTTCAGATTACGATATATTTGCCGATATTTGTGATCGGTTGGGTAAACGGTACGAGTATACAGAGGGTCTTGATGAAATGGATTGGATTCGTAATTTTTATCATGGTGCGATGATGGAATCGCGTGCAAAAGGTATGGAAATGCCTACATTTGATGTGTTTTGGAACAGTGAAGAAGCTTTAGCTTTTCCTATTGAAACTGCACAAAAACAGTTTGTGCGATATGCCTCATATCGTGAGGATCCTTTGCTTAACGCATTAGGAACGCCTTCGGGTAAAATCGAAATTTATTCACAAAACATAGAAAAAATGCATTACGACGATTGTCCTCCTCACCCTACATGGATGGAACCCATTGAACGATTGAATGGTCCGACTACGAAATATTCGTTGCATATTGCTTCGAACCACCCAATTTTTCGCTTGCATTCACAATTGTGTGGAACAAAATTAAGAGAAAATTATACCATCGGGGGACGCGAACCGTGTTGGATTAATCCCAAAGATGCGGAGGCTCGAAATTTAAAGGAGGGTGACATTGCCAGAGCGTATAATGATCGAGGTCAAATTTTGGTTGGTATCAAAGTGACGGATAACATTATGCCTGGTGTTATTCGTATCAATGAAGGAGGATGGTATGACCCTCTTAATCCCAGAAAAGCAAATACTTTATGTCGTTACGGGGATGTCAATAATCTTACGGTTGGTATTGCTACATCGAAACTTGCGCAAGCGAATTGTGGTCACACAGCGGTTGTTGAACTTGAAAAATTTGAAGGGGAATTACCTTCAGTAACGGTATTTCAGAAACCTTCTTAATTACATGAAATAAATGTACTAAATTCTTAATTAAACAAATTAAGTTGGTACCTGTTACTGCTAATCAACTTCTGCAAAACATTATAGTAATTTGAATGTTATTAGTGTTTTTAATATGAACACAGTAAACGTCACCGTTGAACAGTCACTTTTCATAGCTGTTCAATAATCCCTTTAATAAATTATTTCTTTTTATCATATGCTCACAACTTTATTCGAATAAATGACTTTTCAGCAAAGCATATTGTCCTTAGTCAAAAATCTATATTGTAAATTGCTTTGCGCCCACTTATTTAACGGGGATTACCAAAATTACTTTCTTGATTGTGTGTATAATATAATATTTGCAACAATTAAAAAATTGAAGCTTTTCGAAACGCCTCTATCTATATTCAGCAGCCATTTATGACATAAAAAAATCTACGTAATTCTTTAAACAAAAACCATAATTCTAAAAATATCTAATATTATTAATATTTTAAAACTATTTTACACAGACTAAAGATATCGAAAACACCCCGTTAAGACTTAAATGGTTTTTAGTAAATCATTTTAAGTTGTTTTCAGGATAAATCTTAAATTTTATTATGTCTGATATACTCCCTTTTATAAGAATATCTACAATTTTAATGTATTAAGAATAAAATGAACGATAATTAATTTGACTGTCGTAAAGAAAAAGAAATGGACGAGAGGCCATCCAGTAACGAATATTGGCTCGTAATTTTTGGGGTTTATTTGAAGAACTTAGATTTCCTATATCCATACTTAATTATCTTATCTTTGATATAAATAAAATCCTCTGAAATTGAATGACTTAAGATTTATTTATAAAAGTTTGTGCTGTAGATTTAGTCTTTTGTTTTCTAGTTCATCCGGAGTTTTTAGTAAGGGTGTCAACAGAGCACTGAGAATATAAAGACCCGCATAAATACTGATCACGCCTCCAGCACCAAGTGAAGGATAGAAAAGAACAGTAATTGCGGGGGCAATAAAGGTGCCTAAACCAGCTCCTAGATTCAGTACAGACATGGCGGCACCTTTATTGTCTGGTGCAAGCACCGAAAAAAGAGCTGAAAGTGGGATATAACCTGCCATCGTCACCCCGCATAGACATAGTACACATGCCATTACATAGAAGTTATGACCCAGCAACTGGGGGATTAGCCAGACAAAAACAAGCACCACAGCATAACTTATTCCTCCAACCCATATAATCGTATTACGCCACCCAAAGCGATCACTGAAGAAACCAAAAAACAAGTTCGCAAAAATGGCCACTATAAAAACTGATGACCACATATGTAACCATTCAATTTTTGTATAGCCAAAGCTTATTAAATAAAGTGGGAGGAAGGTTGCGAGACCATATTGGGCTACACCGTTGATTGATTTTACAATTAATCCTATTGATATAACTGGATTTTTTAAAATAGTAATCGCTTTGATTAGTTCTTGGGTATTAAATGGATGTTTTTCTTCTTCTGGTATTTTATCTTTATTGAATAGGATCGCCAGTAAAGCACCAATAATTACGAAAACCATTCCCGTCCATAGTAAATCAATCTCCCCTATCAAAGGAAGTGCTAGTGCGGAGAGCCATGGGCCGATAACGCTCAGACCGAGAGAAAAAGTAAACCAAAACCATCCTACGGCTGTTGATCTGCGAGCAATAGGAGAACTAAAATTAATCCAGACAAGAAAGGAATAAGCGAACAACGGATAACCCAACCCTCTGATTGCGTAAAACAGTATCATCCATGCCAGATTCATGCTACGAAGGCCAATACCAATAAAACCAAAACTTCCAATTACAAAGGCAATGACACCATAAAACATTACCTTTCTGGGCCCCAATGTTTGTACCAATACGCCAGTTATCCAAGCAGCCATTGTAACGGTTACACCACAAGCAGTAAATAAACATGAAGCCTGCGCAACAGAAAGCCCCTTATCCACCAGCCAAATTGATATCCAAGCTTGTTCAACACCATCACCAATCATAAATATTGTCAGTCCAATATAGCCCCACACCAAAGTTCTGGGTAACCCTAGTTTACTAACCACAAAAACCTCTAATACTTACGCTTTAATAAATAAAAACAAGATTTTTAAAATCAATTATCGTCAATTAAGCGCATTAATAATTTTTGGACTTGTATCGCGTCCTGACTACGAATCATTTCTTCAATATTTTCCATGCCGATCTCATCAATAAAATTGGACAATCGTTCGTACATTCTTATATTTTGTTCACACTCAGCAATTGGATCTTCACGCTCGGGAAATGTATCAAAATAGATAAGGCCAGAGAAATTAACTTGTTTAGCATAATAAATGTATTCTAACGTTTGCATTAAGTGCACAGAACCCAACATTAAACCATCATCAAAATGGCCGTAGCCGTCGTTCAAATGAAATCCAATAAGGCGGTTTTGCAATGATGACAAAAAAAGAGAAAACGCTGGATTTTCTTTTTTCATTATCATATGGCAGAAATCAAGGGTAACACCCAAGTTCGGTGCACCTACTTTTTCAATCAATAAGAGGGTTGAAGCACAATCTCCAATAAATGAAAAAGTGCGAGGTCCATACGGTTTGTATTCAAAGCTAAACTGTATATCGGGATTAGCAAATGTAATCCACCGTAAAGACTCGATTAAAAACTCGTAAGCCTGAAAGTAATCCTGTTGAAAAGGATAATCATAGCCATCATAGCCAAAACAGAGTGTTACAATATTCCCTTCTAAAAAACGGCATATTTCTACTGCATCGAATGTTAACCGGATCGCTTTGTTCCTAAGATTTTTGATGGGATTGGTAAATTCGCCATTGATAAATTTTTTATCATAACGAAGGCCGATACCGCTTATTTTAAGCTGATTTTTTTCAATACAATTTTTAATCGCTTGTTTGTCTTGGTTAACAAAATGTTCCGGATAATTCAGCTCAATATGCGTAAGCCCTTTCACGTGTCCCATACGGTTGATGAGATCGTAGGTTGTCATATTTTCTTCAAATTTATGTAGCTCTGGACGAGATCGAAAAGAATCAATTTGTGATGAAAATTTCATTTTTTACCTCGTATGTCTTTTTATAGAAATCAGTTTTCTGCAATCATGGAAAATATATTACTAAAAATAAAATTTATATAATATTTATGATAGTAAAATTTTACTTCTAATAAAATACCTAAATTACAATATATTGTTTATTGCAATCAAACTGAGGCGTATTAGTTTATAAAAATGCTATTTAGCAATTGAGATTGAAATTTTAATGGTAGAGCAATATGTCAAGTAAACTAAAAGGCAAGCAAATTCCTCTTCTCGCTAAAACTTTAATTCCCCAGTTAGGCAAAAAAGAACGAACCATTGCTCGTTTTATTCAAAATAACCCCGAAAGCCTCGTAAAAATGGATATTCATGATATAGCTAACGTTTTAAATGTTAGCATGTCGAGTATTACCAAAGTTTCCAAAAAGCTAGGATTTTCTGGTTTTTATGAGCTTAAGATTAATCTTTCCAATACTACAGAAGATTTAGACGATAATGGATTACCAGCGGTTTTTCCTTATAGCACTATGTCTGCGGAAAATATTATTGATAACACATTTCTTAGCTCAATACTTGCGCTTCAGGAAAGTCGAAATGTATTAAAATACAAAGTCATTACCGATGTGTCATCCCTATTTATCAATTGTCCGTCCTCCAACAAAATTTTACTTGCAGGTTGTGGGGGTTCAGCCGCCATTTGCGATGATTTTCATCATAAACTGCTTAAAATAGGTATATTCTCAAGTGTTTTTAATGATAGCCATAAGCAACTTATGGCTGCGTCGCTGTTAAACAAAGGGGATATATTACTTGTTGTTTCACATTCAGGGCAGAGCACTGACATTATTAATATGGTTACTATCGCCAACGATAATGATGCAGAAACGATTTGTTTAACCAATTACCCCAATAGTCCTTTAAGTCGGATTGTTAAATATCCGATTGTCTCAGTGGTAAAAAATAATCAAATAACGGGAGAAAACGCAGTCACCCGTATTGTGCATTTAAATATCCTTGATGCAATATTTACAATTATTACCAGCAAAACCAGTCAAGCAAGTCGTATGAAACTAAATTGTACAACCAATGCTGTTTCAGTGAAAAGAACGTTTAAGTAAGAAATTTTCATGAACTACGATGTGGTTGTTATTGGTAGTTTAAACTACGATATTTTAATCCAGCAAGATCGATTGCCGTATATTGGTGAAACTTTTATTGGAAATAAAGTATTGATGATGCCTGGTGGTAAAGGGGCAAATCAGGCGGTTCAATGTGCAAAACTTGGTCTTAAGGTTAATTTTATCGGCTGTGTTGGTAACGATATCTACGGCGATGAAATGTTGAAATCGCTTAGAAACAACGCTGTTATTACGGAAAATATATATCGAAGAGGTCCAACTTCAGGAATTGGCCTTGCGCAAATTTTAACATCTGGAAACTATTGCGGTACGATCATCAAAGGCGCGAACTATTTACTAACAAAAGATGATATCAAAGATGATCTCTTCAAAGACACTTCTCTTGTTATTCTTCAATCAGAAATACCGTCAGAAGTCGTTGAATGCGCTATTTATAAAGCGAAAATTCATGGCTGCAAAATTATCGTCAATAATGCGCCTGCGCGATATATTCCACTAGAAGTATTGAAGAGGATTGATTATCTAATTGTTAATGAAATGGAAGCAGAATTTATGTCTGGACAAACTGTGCAAAGCGTTGACGATGCCATAAGCTGTATTGATGCATTGCGCGGAAAAAATGTAATAGGGAATGTGATTATTACTCTCGTTGACAGAGGCCATTCCCTTTGCTGCCGAAATTAGCGCTTATTCTATTCAGAAATATGGCGTACAAAGTTCCTTTCCAATGCTTGTCGATGTTCAACATGCGCTTAAAGGTAGAATGTCTTAATTAATTACTAATAGTCTCGTAACTGTTGCTTTTATTAAATAAACTGGAAACGTTAGTTGGCCATCATGTCCACTGCTATAACTGGGGATTTTTTGAAACTAATATGCTATTGTTTGTTTAAATAATATCCTTTTATTTGCATTCTTTATTTTAATAATGAATTAAAAATGAGAATAGAAACTTAAAAG
>NZ_CAWUGZ010000104.1:0-19685 GCF_963921845.1 Commensalibacter sp. Nvir
ATAAAAAGGTCAATCAAATTAGCCTTAAAGCAAGACGCCAACAACTTAATGAGCATCAAATTGAGCAAGTGGGTGCCAAGTTAAGAAACATGATGCCTTGGATTACCACCCATCGTTTGGTCGATAAAACAAAAAACTAAAGTTTTTTAAGATTTATCAAAAACCCTGTTTTAAAAATAAAAAAAGGGTTTTTGACGAACGGCAGGCTAAAAATATTGGCGAAGCCTGCCGCTACCAAACGATGATTTGGTTGAGTTTCTTTTTTAAATTTTCTGTTTTCGCAACAAGGGTTTGGATCTTGGGATTATGTTTTTCATTTTGAAAACGTTTTTCAATTTCTTTGATTAAATCCATTGCAACAAATCCTCGGTTGTCATTGAATAGCATGTGCGCGTGATTGTATAAGCCTTGGGCAACAAGCTCTTTTATATTCTCTTCCTGATCATCCCCATAAAATTTTAACAACAAATCATACGTTTGGCCTGCCTCAACGGGTTTTCCCATTGAGATCAGTAAAGCAGCTTTTTTTAATATAGCCAGCGCACCATCATAACGGGTCTCTACATTATGGTAATGATGGGCAAGGGCAATTAAACTGGTATAAGTATTTAAGGCTTGTTCATTTTGGTTTAATTTTATTTGCAAAGCAGCGTATTCTAAATAAATCGCACTGATTTTGCTAAACAGATGTTCCTCTTTTTCTTCTTTTGATTGTTCTAACGCATCATTCAATAAGGTTAAGGCGGCTTGATCTTGACCTTCGTGTTGCAAAATTTGTGCTTTTTCAAAATAGGCTGTTAAAACAACGTTCATTAATTCGTTCTGTTTATTTTTATAAGGATAGTGGGTAAGAATTGACGTATAGGTGTCTAAGGCCTGCTGAATTTTCTGAGTATCCCTCAAGAGTTGTGCTTTTCCCAACAGTGCCTTTGCAACTATAAGTTGCAATTTATCGTTTGTTGAATCAGAAAAACGATGAATGATATCTTCGTAATATTTTAATGCTTCGGTATAGTTTTTTTTGGTAAATAAAATTTGTGCTTTCCCTAACCACGCTGTGGCTTCATAGATTGAGTCTTCGTTATCCGTGGAGGGATGTAGCATAGATAGTAATTGATCATAAGTATCTAAGGCGTGTTGCTGTGGGTTAATTCCAAATAATTTCTGGTCTTCAGGCGGGATTTTCTTTACCCGATGCAATATTTCAGCACGATGAAGAAGGTTTAACATAAAAAAACGTTTTATGGTGGGGGAAGGATCGTTTGCAAATAATTGTATAAATATCGTGCTATTGTATAAAGCCAAGGACCATTCTTTATTTTTTAAACGATTAGACAGGCGTTGCATAATGGCCTTAGCTGTAATGAGCCTTATGTCTTGATCTTTATCTTGCATAAAAGTAGATATAATTGAAGAAGCGACATTTAATGAAATGTCTTCTTTACCAATATGATTGAGTACAAGCGTTTCATTATACATAGCTTCCGCCACGAACCGTCGAATGCTGGGTCGTTTATCTTTGCCAAATTTCGAAACCAAATGTGAAAGCACAATCATAGCGGGTTCGAATTGACCTTGTTGGGCCAAAAGTTGACCCTCTTTGAGAAGCGATTGACACACATAATATTGCATCTGTAAATCGTTACTATCGATGAATTGATTATTTAAATGTTCTAACGATAACACTGCACCTTGAAGGTCCCCAATTTGGATCTGTAAATCCGCTTTTTTAAGAAGGGATTGCGCTACAAGATTTTTAATCTTCGAATTGTAGGTTGTATCAAAATTCTCAATAATGTAGCTAAAATCCCCCATTGCTTGGTATTTTTTATCGTGTAAGAGATACTGATTTCCGGACTCAAAAGCGTATTGCACTTTTTTTTCCATTTGCGTTTGGGTATGTTCATAGTAGCCTAAACCCATAACAACAGCGGCCAAAGCAATCGTAAGTCCTAACGTTGTTTTTTTCATAATCCATTACCCAAGCAATGTGTTGTAAAGCTATATTTTAAATGAAGCGTTGTGAATCCTGTTTATTTATCCATAGGAGTTGCAGTCACAAATTGTAGTTTAGAAACGAATTTATAAAAAAACAACCTGTCTAATATTAACGTTTAAGATGTTGATAGGAATAACCCATTTAAATCTCCCCTCTTTTCATAGAAAATGATTTAATAGAGGTTTGATAGAGCGAGTGGCATCTACAAACAAGCAATGATTCAAGGATTGATTTATGAAAAAAAGAATATTGGGTAAAACCGGATTTCAAATCGTTCCCCTCGTTTTAGGGGGCAATGTATTTGGATGGACTTTAAACGAAAATAGCAGTTTCACTCTATTGGATGCGATGGTGGATTATGGGCTTAATGCCATTGATACAGCGGATGTTTATTCACGTTGGGTACACGGGAATAAAGGTGGCGAATCTGAAACCATTATTGGTCAATGGATAAAAAAAAATCCAGGTAAACGTAAGAAAATCCTAATCTTTACAAAGGTCGGTTTGGATATGGGTGAGGGGGGCAAGGGTCTTTCTAAACAATGGATCATTCAAGAGGTTGAGCAATCTTTGAAACGTTTACAAACTGATGTGATTGATCTTTACCAATCTCATTTTCCTGATCCAGCAACCCCATATGAAGAGACTTTATCTGCCTATGATCAATTATTAAAACAAGGCAAAATTAGAGCTATTGGAGCCTCAAATTTAGATGCTGAACAATTATCTGAATCCCTCAAAGTGGCCAAAGAACATCAACTTCCATCTTATCAAACCTTACAACCAGAATATAATTTGTATGATCGCAATCAATTTGGACAATCTTTGAAAGATTTAGTTCTTAAAGAGAATATAGGGGTTATCAGTTATTATAGCCTAGCGTCTGGTTTTTTAAGCGGCAAATATAGATCTAAAGAGGATTTGTCTGTCAGTCCACGCGGTGAAAAAGTCGCTGATTATCTGAATGCAAAAGGAATGCGTATTTTGGAAATTTTAGATGTGCTTGCCAAACATCATAGTGTGCCACCATCCGAAATAGCCTTGGCATGGTTAATGGCTCAAAAAGAAATCACGGCTCCTATTGTCAGCGCCACTTCGTTACCACAACTCGAACATATAGTACACGCCTTGCATGTCACATTATCCTCAGAAGAATTATCTCAATTGGATCAAGTTAGCAAAGTATAAATAAGGACGTTCTAAGCTTATGAAACGGTTCGAAGTTATGGCGAATACGATAGATAAGGAAAAATTAATCTATAAGGCTGCCAAATTATGCTTCAAAATTTTTTCTTGGCCAATATTATAATCATACCAATAATACAGGATGTTCCGAGCCAATCCATAAAATTGAATGAGACATTTAATATAATTACTGAGAAGATGGCTGCAGCAAGGGGTTCAACGGTGGCTAATACACTTCCTTTAGTACTTCCTATCAATTTTACTCCTAAAAGGTAAAAGATAAAACCACCCATTCCTCCGACAAGAACAATGAATAATAGACTTAATATAGTTAAAAAATCGATTTTTCCTGTAAAAACCCAAAAAGGATGAAAAAGGCTTAACGTAATACCGCCTATAAGCATTCCCCATCCTGCAATCAGGGAAGTGTTGTATTTTTTTAATAATGGGATTGGATACAAGGTGTAAATAACTGAAGCAAAAATACAAATAGAACTACAAATAATTGCTTTTGCAGGTAAAATGATTTTATCAAATGATCCGTGAGTGACAATTAAAAATGCGCCTGAGAACGCCAGTATCAGAGAAAAAATAAGGGGAAATGAAGGACTTTTTCTTAGATAAATACAAAGAATAACGGCAATCAACGCAGGATAAAGATATTGTAAAATAGTAGCAGTAGCGGCATTTGAGTATAAAATGGTCAAATAAAAACTAAGCTGCGAAGCCATCATCCCAAAAATACCAAATATAAAAAGTTGTAATATATCTTGTTTATTATGCCAAGGAGAAAATATAGTTTTTCTCTGTGTCAGATAACAAAATAGCAACAAAATAATACCTGGTACCCATAATCGTATGGCGATAAGCCAAGCAGTGTTAATCTCTCTATTTTGCAGGAGAAACTGTGCAAAAACACCCCCCAATCCCCAAACGAATCCCGCTAATATAATATAAATTATACCAGCAGCTTCGCTGTTAAATTTTATATGCGTCCTACATTGAAGCAGTTTATTGAAGCCTGATGTGGGTTTCATAAAGAAAGCTCGATTATTTAACGAAGAAATGAGAATTAAAAGCAGGAATAGATAGAATTGACAATAAAAAAATGACTTTTTATAAAACAATTTTAATTTTTGCTTGAGCTTACCAACAATAGTGATTATATAAACACACTACGTTTACGGGTTGGGCTAAAGACTAGGGCATGCCCTTCTAGTGACGTTCCCTATGTGTGGGGTCATAGCTTTGTATTCTAAGGAGAGAAAAAATGCCCAAGATGAAGACCAAATCATCGGTCAAAAAACGTTTTAAAATTACAGCCAAAGGCAAAGTGCTTGCCGGTCCTGGGAACAAACGTCATGGACTGATTAATCGTACTCAAAAGGCCAAACGAACCAATCGTGGTAGTCAAGTTCTCGAACCACAAGATGGTCGTACCGTCAAACAATGGGCCCCCTACGGTCTGCCACGTTAAGGAGTATAATTAAGCCATGGCAAGAGTAAAAAGAGGCGTTACCACGCACGCCCGTCACAAAAAAGTTTTAAGTCAATCCAAAGGATTTCGTGGTCGCTCATCCACCAACTATCGTATTGCGTTAGAGCGTCTTGAAAAATCGCTACAATATGCGTATCGTGATCGTCGCGTTAAAAAACGTGATTTTAGATCGCTTTGGATTCAGCGTATCAATGCTGCTGTTCGTGAACACGGTTTAACCTATAGTCGTTTTATTAATGGTTTAAACAAAGCTGGTATCGAATTGGATCGTAAAGTATTAGCCGCGATTGCTTACGATGATGCAGCGACTTTTACAGAAATTGTTAATAAGGTTCAGGCGGCTCTCGCTTAAATCAAATTATGATTTGTCTATTCGTTATGTAGAATAGGAAAGAGGGTTGTCTTTAGACAACCCTTTTTGTTTATTGAGGGTTAAATGGATAAAGAATTAGAGCAGATAAAGCAAAAAACACTCCAAGATTTGGATCAAGCACAAGATTTAAAGTCTTGGGATGCCATTCGAGTGGCGACCTTGGGAAAATCAGCATTCCTTACGCAAAAACTTAAAGAATTAGGAACGTTTCCCGCAGAACTTCGTAAAGAAAGAGGCGCTTTATTAAATCGCCTTCGGAATGAGCTTGTTCAGGCAATCGATACCCGCAAAGCGGTCCTCGAAGAAATTGAGTTAAACGAAAAATTAAGTGCTGAGGCCCTGGATATTACGCTTCCTGTGCCAGTCTATACGGGTGTTACCCATCCTTTACGACGTACAATAGAAGAAATTATCGCTATCTTTGGTGCAATGAATTTTAAAGTCGTCGATGGCCCTAATAGGGATACCGATTGGTTTAATTTTTCTGCTTTGAATATTGATGAGCACCATCCTGCTCGTGCAGATCACGATACATTTTATTTGCCGACACGAACTTCAGAGGGCCATCAGCATCTGCTTCGCACGCAAACGTCAACCGTGCAGATACGTATTTTGTTGGATCAAAAACCACCTATACGCATTATTGCCCCTGGACGAACGTATCGTGCTGATCATGATGCCACCCATTCTCCTATGTTTCATCAATGTGAGGGAATGGTGGTTGATAAACATATTACCTTGGGCCATCTAAAAGGGTGTTTGATTGATTTTTTACGAGCTTTTTTTGCTTTGCCAACGCTTCCGGTTCGTTTTCGCTCCTCGTATTTTCCATTTACAGAGCCGTCTATGGAGATTGATATTGGTTGGAACCGCAAGACAGGGGAATTGGGGGGAGGATCCGATTGGTTGGAGATATTGGGGGCTGGACTCATGCACTCCCGTGTTTTGGCAAATTGTGGTGTCAATCCTCAAGAGTGGCAAGCGTTTGCGTTTGGCGTCGGCATCGAAAGATTAACAATGTTAAAATATGGTATTTCGGATTTACGATCTTTTTATGAAAGCGATTTACGTTGGTTAAGGTATTACGGATTTCAATCGTTTCGTTCGGTTGCGTTGCATGAGGGAATATAACGATGAAATTTACGTTATCTTGGCTTAAAGATCATTTAGAGACTTCATCTGATTTGGAAACTATTTGCAAGACACTGAATTCAATCGGGCTTGAAGTCGAAAAAATTGAAGATCCTTCTAAAATTCTAGCTTCATTTCGTACAGCATCAATTATGTCTGCCGAAAAGCATCCTAATGCGGACAGATTACAGGTTTGTCATGTCAATGCTGGGGTAGGGTATGAAGATGTGCAAGTGGTTTGTGGCGCACCCAATGCAAGACAGGGTTTGATGACCGTTTTTGCCCCTGTTGGTACCTATATTCCTGGTAGTGATCTTACGCTTAAAGCAGGCAAAATAAGAGGTGAACTAAGCAATGGGATGCTCTGTTCGGCGCAAGAATTACAGTTAGGAGAAAATCATGATGGCATTATTGAATTGCCAGCGGATGCGCCTATTGGTAAAGCCTATATCGATTATTTTAATTTAAACGATCCCATTATTGAAATTGCGATCACACCTAATCGTGGTGATGCGTTATCCATTAGAAATATAGCCAGAGATTTAGCAACCGCTGGATTGGGACGATTAAAGCCTCTTTCGACGGTAAAAATTAATGGTCAATTTAAGTCTTTCATTCAATGGGACAATCAATTTTCAGAAGCTTGTCCTTGGATTTTGGGCAGAACGATCCGCCATGTCACCAATGGACCTAGTCCAGAATGGTTGCAAACACGATTGAAAGCCATTGGTATTCAGCCGAAATCCTTGTTGGTGGATATAACGAATTTTTTCACTTACGATTTGGGTCGACCTTTTCATGTTTTTGATGTGGATAAACTTTCTGGAGAGCAGTTAACGCTTTGCTCAGGAGATGGTGAGAATTTTCTTGCGTTAAATGGCAAAGAGTATCAAGTTACCCAAAACGATTGCATTATTGTCGATAAAAATGGTGTTCAATCGTTGGCGGGCTTGATTGGGGGGCAAGAATCTGCCGTTGAAGAAAGTACTACTTGTGTATTTCTAGAATGTGCATTGTTTAATCCCGTTACAATTGCTTTAAGTGGACGGTACCACTCCATCCATACGGATGCGCGTCAACGGTTTGAAAGGGGCATCGATAATGCGTTTCTTCCTCAAGCAATGGATTTGGCTACACAAATGATTTTAGATTACGGTGGAGGGGAAGCCAGTGAAGTCACCGTGGCAGGACATGAACCAAATTGGCGTAGGAAAGCCACCCTGCGTTACGCTCGTTTAGAGAGTTTTGGCGGATTGGCAGTACCTGTTCCAAGGGTTCAGCAAATCTTAACCGATCTTGGTTTCGAGATTGAATGCCAAAACGAACACTCTGTTACGGTTCAAGTGCCATCATGGCGTAACGATATAGTGATGCCATTAAAAATGGCTCAACATCCCAACCTTGAATCAGAGTATGCCAATTTATTAGCCGATACAGCCGCGCATCTGGAAGGTGAAGTTGATCTAATTGAAGAAGTGTTGAGAATAGTGGGACTTGACAACATCCCTGCTGTTTCGTTGCCTCTGCACCACTCCATACCATCTCCAGCCTTAAGCATAGAACAAAAGCGTTTTTTTGATGCTGCACGTTTATTAGCCTCTAGAGGGTTGGTTGAAACGGTAGGATTTTCTTTTGTCGATCATGAGGTGGCGGCTCGTCTGGGTGAGGCGCCAGAATCTTTACGCTTACTAAACCCTATTTCCAATGATATGGATCAGTTAAGACCAACCCCTTTGGCGTCGCTATTGCCAGCAGCGCAAAAAAACATTGCCCGTGGGTTAAGTGATGTCGCTTTGTTCGAAGTAGGGCCGGTTTTTACACAACATGGGGAAAAAACAATTGCCGCAGGGGTTCGTTATGGTTTCATGCCACGTTCCATAGAAGGTAAGGCCTTAGAGGTGACCATTTGGGATGCAAAAGCCGATGTATATTTTGTGTTGAATGGGTTAGGCATTTCTTGCGATTCATTGCAGATTTCTACAGAAACGCCTATATATTATCACCCAGGAAGATCAGGCCAACTCAGGTTAGGTCCTAAAACACTCTTGGCGTATTTTGGTGAACTTCATCCTTCTTTAGTGAAGCAATGTGCTTTTGATCAAGCGCTGATTATCTTTGAAATTATGATTGATGCTATTGGTGTTAAAAAGCCTTCTCGAAAAAAACCGTTATTTCTTTCAGCTTTTCAGCCCTTAAAAAGAGACTTTGCTTTCGTAGTAAAGGAAAAGGTTGAAATAGGTAGGATTATTAATACCGTCAAACAAATTGATCGACATTTTATAACGAATGTCGAATTATTTGATATTTACCGCGGGGATAAAATTCCAAAGGGTTGTAAATCGATTGCCATCCAAGTAACCATACAGCCTCAAACCAAAAGTTTGAAAGATGAGGAAATAGAAAAGATTTCGCAGACTATTATAAATAAAGTTGCTTTGACTACAGGCGGAGTATTGCGTTAATTTCTTTTTAAATTCTTTACGGTTTTTATATTTTTATGCATATCCCCAATTTCATTAAATGGAAAAGGGGATTTTTTAAAAACTATTTTGCATTTCAAATACAGAATAGTTAAATATTTCTACTTTTTCGATCCATACCTGCTGTTTTGGGAGGCAGCGTTAGGTTTTGTTTCCTTAAATGCGAGATATTTCTTATTTAGCGCACGAACAATTGGTGTTGGTAGAACGTCCATCATGGAAAATCGTGTTTGAGTTTAAAATAAAGTATAGAAATTTAAAGTAAAATTTTGGTTCATAGGAAGAATATTTTTGTAGTATGTGCTTGATTTTATTGTTTTTACTGGTTTCATTGTAAGTAAAAAGTGCAAAAAAACTTGGTTACTGTGTATTTTGGCATTAATAGTAAGTAGAAAGAAACTACAAGTCATTTTTTATTGATTAAACTTTTGCAAAAAAACGTGTCAAGTTCCCTATAACCAATGCTATTTGTCCTTGATTTGCGTGTGGCGAGGAAAGATGTTTTAATCCTAATTGTTTTGGGATGTAGTGATGGAAATCATGGAACAAGTTTTATGGTATTAATACAGGGCGCACGGTAGGGATTAAAAGGGCTAGGAATGGACTTTAATCTGTTTCGGTAATCTAGTATGGGTGGGTTGTTTCATTATTGGTCACCGGCATTAAATTTTCGTATCATGAAAAAGATTATAAGGGGGTGTGGTAATGTATTTGCAGTATGTAGGGGATTTGCTATCGTATTGAAGGCTTCTTTCTTTTTCATACCCTATACCAAAGGTTGGTCTTGTTTTTTGTAAGGTGTGACCTGAAAGGTCAGCTTTTTTAATATGGGATTATACCAAAAAGCATGTTATTTTTTTTTCATTAATTTTTTTACGTTGTGGACTCTTTGATTAGCTACAGTATTGTTAGTACCTGTATATAAGGTATAAGCGAGTTTATGCTTACGGATCACCATTCTTCTCATTATTGGAGGCAGTCTCATTAAGTTTTATCCTGTAAAAAAGGTTGAAGAAGTTTAGATTTTTAAGGTAAACCTTTTTTAAGCATGTGTGTATGTTTGCTTTTGTTGTTTGTTTGATTGGTGTTGTATGACAGATACCCCGCTGGACTTAATACGTAATTTCTCTATTATTGCCCATATTGACCATGGTAAGTCGACCTTAGCGGATAGGCTAATACAAGCTTGTGGTGCATTGACCCAACGTGAAATGCAGGCTCAAGTATTGGATAATATGGATATAGAGCGTGAGCGTGGTATTACCATCAAAGCCCAGACGGTAAGATTGCATTATACAGCGGAAGACGGAAAGTCCTATGTATTGAATTTAATGGACACACCCGGCCATGTTGACTTTGCTTATGAGGTCAGTCGATCCCTAGCGGCGTGTGAGGGGTCCCTGTTGGTGGTGGATGCGTCCCAAGGGGTAGAAGCGCAGACGTTAGCCAATGTTTATCAAGCCATGGATGCCAATCACGAAATTGTGCCGATATTAAATAAAGTTGATTTACCCGCTGCCGACGTTGAACAAACAAAACAACAAATTGAAGATATTATTGGGTTACCAGCGGAAGATGCAATTGGCGTTTCTGCAAAAACAGGATTGAATATTAAAGCCGTTTTAGAGGCGTTGGTCACGCGCCTACCCTGTCCAAAAGGGGATGTTGAAGCCCCTTTGCAAGCTTTATTGGTGGACAGTTGGTATGACAGTTATCTTGGTGTTATCATACTGGTTCGCGTGAAAGAGGGGCGCATTAAAAAAGGTATGCGCATTCGGATGATGTTTAATGGAAGTGTGTATCATGTTGAACAAGTTGGCATCTTTACCCCTCGTATGCAAGAAGTCGAAAGCCTTGGCGCAGGTGAAATTGGCTTTATCAACGCGGCGATTAAAACCGTAGCCGATTGCCATGTCGGGGATACCGTGACTGATGATCGGCGACCGGCTTCTACAGCGTTGGCAGGGTTTAAGCCCTCTACTCCCGTCGTCTGGTGTGGGCTTTATCCCATGGATGCGGATGATTTTGAAAAGCTTCGTGAAAGTTTGGGTAAACTTCAATTGAATGATGCCTCGTTTCACTATGAGCCTGAGACCTCTGCTGCTTTAGGCTTTGGATTTCGCTGTGGGTTTTTAGGCTTGCTTCATCTTGAAATTATACAAGAACGGTTAAGCCGAGAATTTGATCTTAATTTAATAGCGACGGCACCTTCGGTGGTGTATCATATATTCAAAAGCGATGGTTCGGTTGATGATTTGCACAACCCTGCAGATATGCCCGACCCTTCCCTTATTCAAAAAATCGAAGAGCCTTGGATTAAAGCGTCCATTATGGTTCCTGATGAGTATTTAGGGGCTGTTTTGGGATTGTGTACCGAACGTAGAGGACAACAGGTTGATTTAACGTATGTGGGTTCGCGAGCAATGGTTGTTTACCGTATTCCCTTAAACGAAGTGGTGTTTGATTTTTATGATCGTTTAAAATCTGCAACGCGCGGGTATGCTAGTTTTGAATATCAAATGGATGGCTATGAAGAAAGCGATTTGGTCAGGATTAATATATTAGTTAATCAAGAACCTGTGGATGCCTTATCGTTCGTTGCGCACCGTTCGGTAGCGGAAACACGGGGGAGAGCTATTTGCGCCAAATTAAAAGATCTTATTCCGAGACAATTATTTAAAATTGCTGTGCAGGCGGCTATTGGCGGGAGGGTTATTGCTCGGGAAACCATCGGTGCCTTATCCAAAGATGTAACCGCTAAATGTTATGGGGGCGATATTTCTAGAAAGCGCAAATTATTAGAAAAGCAAAAAGAGGGTAAAAAGCGTATGCGACAGTTTGGTAAAGTGGAAATCCCACAATCTGCTTTTTTAGCGGCATTAAAAATTGATCGCTAAGCAGATTAAAATGAAGAACGATGACTGTCGCTTGACTTTTTAAAACTTAATTCAAAGCATAGACAGAAACCCGTCTCCACAAGATATAGAATAATAATTTTAACGAAGCATGGTAGATGATAAAAGAGTATTTAACTATAAAACGACATTAAAACCATTTGAAACGCTTTTTTTTCTTGCCTAGCCCAAAAAAATAAGTATGTTACAACCATCGAGATTAGGTTATCCCAATGGAGAGATGGCCGAGCGGTTTAAGGCGCACGCTTGGAAAGCGTGTGTGCGTTAATAGCGTACCATGGGTTCGAATCCCATTCTCTCCGCCATGAACCTTTTTGTTTTTACGAATGCACGTATGAGGAAGTATATGGGCTTGGGACGATTTCTAGAAAAAAGAAATTACATAGAATCGTGTGCCATTCTCTGCGAAAAAAGTATTGGATTAACCCAAGATTTATATGCCAGGGTGAGTTTGCTTAGCGTTTCCCGTAATCGCTGGGAACCCACCCAAGCACAGCATGAGGCGTATGAGAAGCTGTTTGTGATTTGGAATGGGGTGAGGAAATATCACATAGATATTTTAAATAAAATCATATTCGGAAATATGAATGCTTTTGCTCTATCTAAAGTTTTAAAAATGCATCGCGATTTTATAAGTGGTCAAATTATCTCTTCTTTTATTCTTTTAGAGCAAACTTTTGAGAAGATTGATTAAAAAAACACTGGAACATTGCCGCAAAATTTGCTGTTATTTTGTCATAATAAAAGAACAGTGTTTAGTGTATTACTTCTACAAAGGAAGACTAAATCAAATTGAAGACCAATTCACAAAAAACGCACCCAACATAGGGTGCGTTTTTTACAAAATCTGATAAGTATTTGTTACAAAATTAATTTTTTTCTATCTCTAATCTATTTGCCCACGTTATGCCGTTATTGTCTTCATAACCACATAAATGAACTGGGATATGGCTTAAGAAAGCAGTAATTTCTAAAGATAAAATATTACTATTAGAAGATGAAGCAAGCCCATTATAAAAAGTGTATGTTTGGTTTTTAATTGAAAAGCTAGCTTGCTGTTGATCGGCTAAAAATCCTACTCTATTGATATATGCATTATCAAACTCAAGTGGTATATAACCGCTGCTTACTGATGGGCATGTCAATGCTGTTGCATAACTTGCAGTATTAAATGAAGCAAAAGAAAGTAAAAGTCCTGTTAATGCAAGTACATATTTCGCTTTAAACATGTTAAACTCCTAATTAAATTGGTCAGAAAATAGTACTTGTAAATAATTGTAGTGGGTAATCGTAATAACTCTAGAGTTGGCTATTGAGGAAGCGACCTATTTTGCGCAAGAGCTGCGACCATTGCCGGTACACACCATGCTCCAGTTGTACTATTCGGTTCAAATGCAGCGCTAATATCCGTTCCTTCGAGCAGTAAAACTGGTTGGCTACGCAAAGGAATATTATGACTTAGTTCGAAAGGATTCTCATTCGTTCTGGTATCAGCATCTACATAATTTGGGTTTGTTCTCACACCTACATTTTCTATTTGATCAGTACCGGGATCGCGGTAAAAGATTTCAGCTCTTTCAATCAATGAAGGTGGAACGCCACCATAAGAAACATATGCATTTTCCTGATCCATACGTTCAATGAGCTCGGGTGATAACGTTACGTGCTGAAACTCTGCCAAGTCGCGCATACTAAGAGAAACGGAATAGAAATTATCGGTGGGCCTGATATCGTAGAGGTAATAATATTGTCCAGGTTGAATTATATCACGGATTAAATTAATGGGCAGGGTTATAGTTGATGCCGTTGAAACAAAAGCTGAATTTCTAACAATTGAGTCGTAACGACTACTGGACCATCCCGTAACGTGATATTCAAGATTCATATTATTTCCAGGTGGTTGCAAACCCTTTTGAAAAACTATATCTGGTGTTAAAGTATCCGCTCGATAGACTTGTCTATAAGAAATCGCATAAGCTGAACTTGATATAAAAGAAAAAGCTAGTAAAATGGTTAATATAAATTTCATAATTAATTACCTAAATAATGGGGTGGTAATCTATCCTCCAATTGTTATTATACCGCATTATTAATACTTAATAAACATTAGTGATTATTAATGAATAATTAACAATTATTATGATTTTATATTATTTATTGAGTTATTATTACTTATATGAACTAAAGCGAATCGACAGAATCGTTCACTTTTACTAAACATTGGTCTAGATCACACATTGCTCGGCAGACCTAAAGAGGGTTTAATTTAAATTTAGATGGATATGAGGATTAGTGTCTACTATGTTTCGTTAATGAACGTTAATAAGCAAAGTAGGATTTCATTGGGGTTATTTATTGTAATCCAGACACGGTATTAAAAGCTGCATTAAACCCCATCCTTCGTAGACGCCATCAACCAGCCGTCACGGATATAGATTAACTTCAAGAAGTCATACGAAGGGTTGGGTTACAGCTGGTTTATCCTATAACTAAGCTTGTATTACGGCTCTTAGCGTTATCGGTGGCATGGCTTGGACAGAGATTGATTGGCAAGCAAAAACCTGGACAGTCCCTGCTAGTCGCATGAAAATGAAACGGGCACCCAAGGTGTTTTTACCATCACAAGCAATAGAAGTTTTAGAAGTGGCTTAACAATTTACAGGAAAAGATCCATTAGTTTTTCCTAATTCTTGCTCCGATTTGCTTCCAATGAGTGAAAACGTGATGGGTTATTTTATGAACCGAGAAGGGTTTAAAGGTATCCATGTTCCTCATGGCTTTCGTGCCTTGTTTCCCAATATAATAAACGTCCACATGATCGCAAGTTTTAATTATTTATTGACCTTTAAATGTATTTAAGCGTTTTATAATCGCGTAGAGAACTCAATAGAAAAAGAGTATATTCAAGCTTAGGATAATTGGGTATTTATTGATTAATTGTTTTTTTAAGTAACGTTCAAAACGAAAGCGAAAAAGATTGAATGGCAATCGTTTTTGTTTCTTAATAGAATTTATTAATATAATGAATTTTTCGTAGGGCTAATTCATTCTCAATATTAAATTCATTAAACAGCATCTAAGATAAGTTTTTTTATTTAATCCTTCGATAATTTAAAATCTTCCAAATTGTAAAACTTTTTTATAAATTATAAAAATTACGAATTTTTTTATTGAAACCATTGGTGTTATTTTACGTTATGTTATTCGTACCGGAGAATAATAATATGCTTTCCCCTCGAAAATCAAACAAGGTTTTTTTACGTAGAAGTGTTTTGCAATCTACTTTTGCTATGGGAACTACTATGGCAATGGTATGTTCAGCGCGTGCTAATCCTACAGGAGAACACAATATGTCTTTTACTCAAAAATGGGATAAAGTTTTCCCGCAAAGCAATAACGTCGACCATAAAAAAGTTACGTTTAAAAACCGATACGGTATCTCTTTAGTTGGCGATCTCTATCTGCCAAAAAATTTAAGCCAACAGAAACGCCTTTCTGCACTGGTTATAAGTGGGCCTTTTGGTGCGGTTAAAGAGCAATCTTCTGGACTTTATGCACAAACTTTAGCGGAACGTGGCTTTGCTACCTTAGCTTTTGATCCCTCTTGTACGGGAGAAAGTGGAGGAGAGCCGCGTAATGTGGCTTCTCCGGACATTAATACCGAGGATTTCATGGCGGGTGTCGATTATATGGGCTTACAATTTTTTGTAGATCGTAATCGTATCGGTATAATTGGAATATGTGGTTGGGGAGGGATGGCATTAAATGCTGCAGCAGTCGATAAACGAGTAAAAGCGGTCCTTGCGGTTACAATGTACGATATGAGCCGTTTGATGTCAAAAGGCTATAACGATGGTGTAACGCTGGCAGAGAGAACAAAAACCTTAGAACAATTAAGCCAACAACGATGGCAAGATGCCGAAAATGGCAAGCCCGCTTATCAACCCCCTTATAATGAATTAAAAGGAGGGGAAGCACAGTTTTTAGTCGATTATCATAATTATTATATGACCCCGCGTGGCTATCATCCGCGTGCAGTCAATTCAGGAAATGCTTGGACCATTACGACGCCATTGTCTTTTATGAATATGCCAATCTTAACCTATATTGCGGAAATATCTCCACGGCCAATTTTATTTATTCATGGGGGAAAAGCCCATTCCCTTTATTTTAGTAAAACAGCCTATGCAAATGCTTTAGAGCCAAAGGAATTAATGATACTTCCTGATGTTAATCATACAGATTTATACGATAATATGAAAATCATTCCCTTTGATAAAATAGCCCATTTTTTTAATGAGAATTTAACGGTTTAAAATAAAAAATAATAATACTGCAATAAAAGGATTAAGATTTAATTTTGTTAGTCATTGACTTAAATTCTACAAAGTAATTTTTTGTCTATACACTTTTTAAGTTTTGGTTAAAAAATAAGCTCATCATGAATAGAATGAGCTTACAGCGAACTGCTTAAAATAAATATTAAAAATCTTTGAAAAAATTGGACCAGAAGTTTGGGGCAATTTAGTGTAATTTGAAAAAAATTGTTAGCCTACTTCTCTTCTATATCGTTGTTGAAATGCTAAACTACATTAATTTTTTCATAGTTCTAATTTAGTTTGAGCACTATGGATAAGACCATTTAACCATTCTTGATGTCCATTAATCATAGGGTTGGGGAGTGTTCTGGCAAGTTCTAGTGCAGGCTTGCCCTTTTGACTTTCTTGGGTTAATACACGTACGCGACTGTGATCTAGATCTTCAATTAACCATGCATGAATCACATCCAAACGTTTGTCCGTTCCATGTTCCCCTGTCCATCCATGCCATGAAATGCGCGCTGCTTTTCCAAACTGGGGTTCTTTATATTCAATTATTTTTGCTTCAATCAAAAATCCGAAAGTTTTAAAGGAAAATCTGGCGTTATTATAAAGTTTTGATCCTTTATAATTATCATAAAACTGAATATCGCTCACGTTGCTGTAATAATGTTCCCAATATTTAGTATCGTTAATGTATTTCCAGATATCTGCAGAAGTTAAATCAGAAATAATGACTTCATTTGAGCAAAAATTATCTGTTAAACCAGGAAGATAATCTTCTGGCCAGTTAATAGAATTTTGCATTATATTATCCTCAATTAATAGTAAACAATAATGTATGTATCGTTTGTCAATTGAGTATACAATTAAATGTTTTTTCTACACACTTATAGTTTAACGTTCTAATTCTGTGGATTAGTACTTTTATTGCACTACGGAAGTTGAAAAAGAGATTTATTCAAAAATGATAAATTTACAATTTTTCGTTTTTTTAATTAGAGAGATATTATTTATTAAACCTTTCATTGGGATTACTATTGACTAACCTGAGGAGCAGATAAACCTAAGAATAATTTATAGATGATCGTATAGTCTGTAGATTGATAAACGGTTTATTAATTTTTCAATACAAAAATGCTTTAAAACGGTTGATATTCATAAACGTTTTTGCGCTTTAATATTAAATGGCGTGAGAAAATTTTTATAATTTTGGTAGACTTCGTTTTGGATTAACTCCATTTATTTTTAGAGTTTTGATTATTTGTTAGGTATTTATTTATATTATGGGACATTGCCCTATTTATTAAATCAATTCAAAGATGTTTATAATATTACTCAAAATGAAAGTAATATCGTTGGTAATTGGTAAAGAAATTGTTGCTGTATGAAAGGTATAAGTGTTGGGATAAGGATAGGGTATAAAAATTTGTTTAACGTTTGATCAATCTAGACATGTATATATTTTAAATGAATTGATTGAATTTGCGATAAAGCGTGACTTTAATTAAAAATTTTATTGGATTAATAGTTTAAAAGGGGATGCTGCATCGAGAAATTGAGTTCTTTATTGAACATAGTTTAAAGATCTTTGTTAAACTAAGCTTAAAATAAGGATTTAAGGTTGGAGTGTACTCAATAGATTTGATGTTTAGCATTCAGTTTTTATCAAGTTAGGCAAGGGAAAGCATCCCCTTGATTTAAGAAGGGGATGTTTTTTATTAGCAGTGAATGCATTACGCATAACGTTTGTTTTGTTTTTCGGACGCTATATAGGAATGCCTACTGTTGACCTGAATAAGTAAGAGCGGAGTATTAGTAATAGTAAAACTGTCCAGGGATAGTAAAGCGTTTCCATCCGTCCAGCGGTGGGTATTGCCCTCTATGGCGTGCCATCCAGGCAGATTTTTGTTTTCGAGATGGTTGCTGATTTCAACGGTTTTGTTTGGTTGTTGCAATAAGATTTTTCCAATCAATAAACCCAAACACCGTCGGTCGTCTACAAAAGGTCCAATGGTATCAAAAGGACGACTGGCTCGTGACACGAGGCGAACGCTGGTGGTATGAGCAGGCAAAGCAAATGCATAGAGTTGATTTTTGACTGAAGTGGGATACAACACAGTGCCCGTATCGGTGATCAGATGAAAATCATTTTCTTGAGTGATTTCATAAGGCGTGTATGTTTTCTTATTTTCTAAGAGGTTTTGCGTTCGAGCGAGGATAGAAAAGAAAATAGGCTCGACAAACTCTTTTGTGGTATCCAAGGGTGCGGCGGCGTCATGTTCCCAGGTTAGGTGACGGTTGTGGATTGAGACAGGAACCGCCGTGTTTTTTTGATCGAACCCCACTCGATTACCGGTATCGAGATAACTTTCGGTTAGCATGCCATCGGCTTTGATGACGGAATGGTTTTGGGTTTTGATGTGATAGTAGGTATATGCCGTGATGGAATAGTCATAGAAAATGGAAGTATTGTTAACCAACATGCGAGCGGGAACAAACTTTCCATTAAAGAACAAGCAATGTTCGGCGGTAATCCACATGTTTTTTGAGGGGAGGTTGTCGGCAATGGCATCTTTTAGAATGCAAATGGGATAGCCTGCTTGATCATCGGGATAGTCGGGTCGCACCGTAACCTCTTTAGATCCTACCCAAATGATGGGTTGAACTTCTTCGTTTCCGTTAATATAGCTAATGACCGTGTCGTGGGGTTTAAGGGTTTCGACGGGAACGGTTCCAGTGGGGGTGTGGATCATGGAGCCCGCAAGGAAACATGCCCCAATAAAATTATCACCATTGGAATAACTTATGGATAAGGGATTGGCGGTGGAACCGTCAAGGCTATAGTCTCCGTTGGGCAGATCAACCCCATAGGCGAGACCAAGAGTAAAATTACTGATAACTTTTCCAGAACTATCGTAAAGGGTTACGGTTTTTGAACTGCCAGAGTCTGCTATGGTGTATTTGCTGATCGCATCATTGTTATTGAGCTCAATAACATTTATTGTAGGATCATAATT
The DNA here is from genome assembly GCF_963921845.1 of Commensalibacter sp. Nvir. Lineage (NCBI taxonomy): Bacteria > Pseudomonadati > Pseudomonadota > Alphaproteobacteria > Acetobacterales > Acetobacteraceae > Commensalibacter > Commensalibacter sp. Nvir. Next base: position 18,921 of record NZ_CAWUGZ010000104.1, read on the forward strand.
GGAGAAAGTAACCCCGGATAAATTAACCGAGGAATTATCACAATTGGCAATAAAGCTTCCCCCTCCTGCATAAAAAGTAACCGTGGTGTTGGTTAACACGTTTAAAATAGAGGGGTTAATGGTAAGGGAACCGCCATAGTCGATTCTAAATCTATTATCGCTGGCAGCGCTTAAGACCCCTCTGCTGGTTAGGGTAAGGTTGCCTCCCTCGATATTTAAGTACAAAGTATTTATAGAGGTGGCGAGAATATTAAGCGTTGCGGTACCGCCAATATAAAAACTAGTATCAGTTAGTGATGAAATGTTAGCCGCGACCGTTATAAGCCCATTCGTAACGGTAGGGGCGACTATGTAAACACTCCTTGATGCAAGTGATGTAATGGTAATAGAAGATGTGCTTGTTGGTGTAATAATATTGCTATTATTTACATTTCCAATAAACAAAGATGTTCCATCAGGGCCTTTTATGGTAACTTTGGAAGTACTTTGAAAAAAATTTTTAGTAATATCATAGGTTACACCCGAAGGCGTTACGTAAGTTGTCATAATGTCTTGACCTTTAAAATGCGCTTAAAATGAATATTTAAAATTTCAATAAACTTGTTAAGAATAATTAAGCAATCTCAAGGGCGGTATGTATAAAATTTATAGTATTTCAGTTTTTGAGAAAAAATGAAATTAAGTTATGTATGCATCATTTATACAGTATTGAAGGTTTTTAATAAATTTTTTTTATAGATAATGATGTTATGATAGCATTTATTT
>NZ_CAWUGZ010000105.1:0-1528 GCF_963921845.1 Commensalibacter sp. Nvir
GTCTTATATCAGCGACTTTATTAGTCCAATCTGTCTAGCATAACTGATCCCTCCTCTGTACTTCATAGCGTTGTCATCTGCTATGAATTCAATTGAGCTAAAAACATGATTTGAGAGCGATCAACGGATCATTGAAATATTCTCTGCAGTAATAATAATAATAATAATGAAGATGGGAGGGCGTGGTCTAATCAGCCTCTTGAATCTATACCGAAAGGAAGAAAATAATCTTCGCAACTACATTATAAACCATACTTCCAATATCCTTTCAACTATCGCATCATTAGATATAAATTATACAGCTTTGAATTTACGAAGCCCTGGAATCCCGATTAGTGAAGCAGATGATGGCACTCGATCAGAAATATGGAAAAATAAACCTTTACACGGACGATTTTATCACTCATTAATGGATGTAGGAGTGGACGCTGAGGCGTCATTGACATGGCTGAAGAGTGGAAGTATCTTTCCGGAAACAGAAGGATTCTTGTTTGCTATTCAAGAACAGGTAATAGCCACAAAAGCATACAGAAAACATATATGTGGAGAGGGCATCGATGACTTATGTCGCTTATGCAAAAAGGCAGTTGAATCAATTCAACATGTAACATCGGGATGCACAATACTTGCGGGTAAGGAATACTTGCAGAGACACAACAATGCAGCTAAGGTAGTGCATCAAGCTATGGCTCAGAAAATGGAACTCGTCGATAAGTATTGTCCGCATTATAAATACCATCCAGAACCAATTATCTCCATGCGCAATGTCAAGGTGTTCTGGGATCAACCGATCCTGACGGATCACACCATCCCCCACAATAGACCAGACATTCTTATAATAGATAAAAGTAAGCAATCTGCGTTTATCATAGAGATTGGAGTTCCTTCTGATGATAACCTGCACAAGGTAGTAGCGGAAAAAAAGAGAAAGTACGTAGAATTGGCTGAAGAGATCAAACAATTATATCATTTGAAGGAAACCCGAATTCTGCCAATTGTAATCTCGTGCAACGGACTGATACCGGAAGAAACTGTATCTTCTCTGCGACTACTAGAACTACCATCTCAGACGATCGAAAGAATGCAACAAGCGGTGTTGTTGGGAACAGCAAATATTGTCAGGAAGTTCACAAATATAAAATAATTAAGAAAATATACAAATGTAATTTTTGGCTGACCTAATAGGTCCCCAACTATTACATAATTTAAACACCATTGTATATGTGAAAAATAAAGAGAAAATAATAATAATAACAATTATTATTACGTAGTAGTATGGTAAAAAGGGGGACAATGATAATGAAGACTCCGCGTGAGGGAAGCTTTTAGTATTTAAATCGGAACAGAGCCACATTAGCAAATGGCAAAGGAATACATTAACATTCCAAAGTGCTCACCGCTATAGGTGCTCTCTAAAAAGGATTGAGTTCTCATAAAGGAAACCTTATTAATTAATACCAAAGTTTTGAGGTTAAAGGAAAAGTACTTCATAAAACACACATATTTGAAAATATAGTTAAAAATCTGG
>NZ_CAWUGZ010000106.1:0-3583 GCF_963921845.1 Commensalibacter sp. Nvir
AGTTAATTTTATATAATCCATTTTAAAATCGTTATATTTCCATTATAAAAAATAAATGGATTATTATTACAATAAAAAAGTACTTTAAATAAAAATCATTATCCACTCGTTACCTAATATTATAACGAATTTTATCTACACTGATCAATTCCACATTAATAGACCTCTAACTCAGTGGTTATTTTGATTTAATTTTAAACAAAGATTTTTAGTAAAATGTACATAGCTCGATTTTGAAAAATTAACGACTGTACTTTGTCTTATGGTTAAAATTATAGCGAGTAATTACTAAGTATAATTCAACACACTATTCACGAACTGAATAGTTTCTCATTATTCATCATTTGAGGGTAAAGTGGTATTTGGTTAATGATTGATCCACTGAACCCCTATTAAAACGTTTGTGAATACAATTTTTTTTTTATGTAAAAACGAATTTGCAACTTTTAATTCCGTTCCATGGTTCTATAACTGGCTTACTAACAGGATCATATACAACATTATAAACAGTTTTATCTATTTCATGTTAAATCATAGTATAAGACAGGATTTAACATATCATTATCGAAAAGTTTTTTAAGTAAAAATAACTTAGATAAGAACTATTCATTGATCTTATAATGCTAAAGACCTCAACCGTTCTGTTGCAATTTTAACGTAATGCGGATCAACTTCGATTCCTATACCTTTTCCCCCATAACAATGCGTAGCAACCAAAGTGGTACCCGTTCCCATAAAAGGGTCTATAACCAAAGGATTTTGAACACCATGGAGTTTTAAACACATTTCCGGCAGTAATTGAGGAAAAGTACCCGGATGATTAAATTTTTCTGACTTTTTTCTCACTGTTTTATAAGGTATGAACCAAACATCTCCGCGACAACGCAAGTCTAAATTATGTGCCCGACGTTTTATGTTGGTTTTGTCTTTATAGGGTACCCCAACGCGTAATCTATTAATTTTCACATCCCCAGTTTTGGTTAAATGAAAAAGATATTCATGATTACGGTGTACATAACGATCACTAACCACAGGTTTAAAATGGCCATAACTTTGCTCATTAACCGTTATGGATTTAATCCATTCAATATGATTTTGCAGAAAAAAATGTTTTCTTAACCTTACCATCAGTTCAAACGGTAACCAAGGGTAAGATGAAGATCCAGCAATATTAAGAAATAAACTTCCCTCATCTTTCAAGACGCGTTTCATTTCACTGCAAATATTAACTAGCCAATTAAGATAATCTTGTTCTTTTTTATTATCTTTATAACTATTATAAACTATCCCTAAATTATATGGGGGTGAAGTTATAATCACATCAGCATGTTGCTTTGGTATTTTTTTCAAGACTATCGAGCAATCACCTCGAACAATTTTGTGATTACCTATACTAAAACTATAAGGTCTTAAATTTTTTTTTTCCATTTGGCCTGAAATAAGTTTATTTCCAAGTATTCTTTTCAGTGATTTAGCCAATTTAATTTTTTTCAATCCTTGAAGGATATTTAGGCAAAAACATAAAAATTTGTGCTTTTTCGTTCATTGAACCTGCAAGCCATTCGGCTGTTCTTCCCCAACCCGTAAATAAATCAATACGAGAAGGGCCTCGTATATTTCCGCCAAGATCTTGGGCAAATACCATATGCGTCCAAGGATGACGTTTAAAATCAGAAGGTAAAGGTAAAGTTGTCTCCAACCACAATGGAATACCCATTGGTATCCAATCATGGTCAACAGCAACAGAACGTCCTGCATTGAGAAACATCCCAAAGGAGCCAATCGGTCCTTGATAGGCATTGATTTGATTTTCTAATCGACGAAAAAAAACATAATTTTTATTTTGATTCATAATAAATTTAGCTTGATCCCGATGAGTATTAAGCCATGATTTTAAACTAGACATATTAACCAACTGACTAGACATAATATTTTTTTGTACTAATACTGTACCAATTGCCGTGTAAGGTTGACCGTTTTTACCCGCATACCCCAGATGAATAATTTGACCATCCGGTAAAACAACACGTCCTGATCCTTGAATCTGCATAAAAAATAAATCAATGGGATTTTTTAACCATACTAGCTCTAAATTTTCCCCCTCTAGCGCACCATCATTAATTTGTTCCCTCGTATAATAGGGATAAATTTTATTGTTTTTATAATAACCATAATTGATCCGACCATCCGTTTGCCTGTATGCAATAAGATTTGATGGCTTTTTATAAACAGGAATAGTGTAAGGTCCATATTTTACCAATGAACCTTCGATCTCAGGTTCGTAATATCCAGTTACTTTCCCGTGATACATCAAGGGATAAGAATAAGGCTGGAGCCAATTTTCGAAAAAACTTTTTATTTGTGAAGAATTATTTGCAGCAACCCACTTTGAAGCATGGCATGCAGGCAACCAATCTCCAATTTTAGTTCCATATTTTGAGGACGGACCTCCCAAATAAGTGTTCGGGTTCATTTGAATAAAACGTTGGCATACTTGGGAAAAAAGTGAAAACGATTGGACGTAATCTTCTTGGTTCCAGCCTGATAAATTTTCATAAGAAACTGCAATCAACTCTTGTTTTTTATGCAAACTGGACGGGGAACAAGCGTTTAAAAAGAAAAATAATAACAAAATACTCCCACGAGAAAATAAAGTTAAAAATAGTTTTAACACTGATTTATCTTCCACTACGTGTAGATTTTAAACGCCAAGAAGGCCCCTGATTATTTATGCCTAAAACCCTCTCAAAAGTCCAAAAATCAATAAATTCCGTAACGGATTCTGTTCCTACTATAGGCTCTTTAGCTGAGTTATAAACGCAATTGATCTGATTAGATATGATTTTAACTTCCAAAGTGGCACGAGCAATCGCACTTTCTTCAAATAAAGAAGCGCCTATTATGGTTAAAGAATGAAGTGATTTTACTTCAGCAGTAAGCACATGATTGAGTTTTTTTCGTTCATTAATATTTGCTTCAAAAACTCGATAAGCATCGAGAACCAACAATGACTTTAACGTTTCCAAATCTTCACTGGCGAAGGCAGATAAAATTTTAGGGAATACAACTGCAACGCCGTCGAGAAATTTTTTGGGATCAAAACTAGCATCTAACTGAGTAATTTTGCTTAATATTTGGCCGATATCAGTATCGATTGCAGGAACATTTTGTTCAACTCGCGGAGTTTCTTCTAAAACTTTCGCGGCTTCGTTTGTAGACGTTTTACGTTGGGGTGGAGTCACAGCATCGACGTTATTTTTCTTTTCAAAACCTGTTTTTTTACCCAGCACACTGCGCAGCCGTAAAATTAAAAATCCTGCGAGTAATGCAAACACTACTATATCGACTGGAAAATTGCCCATAGAAAAATCCATTTTTAAACCTATTGATCAATTGTATTTTTTGTATAGCGTTAACAAGTTTAATAAACAACATAATATATATTGTTTCTATTTTAATGGAAAAAATCAACTTTTTATCTTAAATGAATTTATTGTTTCAACAGTTATTAAATTTTTAACCCATCCTTTTAACGTTTGAGGAAAGAAAGCTCGTCATCCTATAAATTTGAATGGAAATATTA
>NZ_CAWUGZ010000107.1:0-3133 GCF_963921845.1 Commensalibacter sp. Nvir
CATTTTAATTTTGTAATATATTTATAATTAAAGTCAGTGAGATGTGATTTCATAATTTTAAAATACATTTAAGAACTTGGAAAAGTATTAATATCATTTCTTATGAAGTTAATAAATAAAATTAAAGTAACAGCAGATTAAAACATAAAAGGAATAATATTAAACCTTTATTATTTAAAACATTCATGAATTTTCCATACGAGTTTTATCATTTTTATAATATTTTTATTGGGCTATATCAAATCAGACAATTTTTATTACAATAAAAGTATAATTGGCCGATAATAGGGTTGGTTCTATTTTTTCATTAGGTTAATACGTTTATTTATTACAAATAAAACAAAGGGACTATAATAATATAAAGACTTAAATAAAATATAAGCCCAACAATGACTTTAAAAAAGTAAATATTCTATTAAGGTTCTTTGATTTATTTTGCGACTTTTTAATTTTCAACTACATAAAAATCAAAATCAGCATGGGAACGATGTTGATAAGCATCGACACTGCCTATAAAATTAAATAATCCCGTAAAACCTCCAATTTCGCCAGGTTCACCATTAACTCCTTCATCGGATAAATAAGAAACATCAATTGGTTCGATAAAACGGATCCATTTTTTATCAGCTAAGCGATAAAATAAATTAGCATTCCCTTGATAGTATTTGATTTTTAATTCAATTCCACCTTCTGGAATTGCGATTAAATGATTATTAAAGGTATTACGTTGTTTCAGTTTTGCCTGTAGTAATCGCAGAACACTGCATTGTGTTTCCTCAGAATAGGTTAAATGAAGATATAACCAATTATGGCAATCATAATATAATCCTAATCCTGCCGTTTGAGAGTAATGTATAGGTTGAAAATAGACTTTGGTTCTAAGTGTATAGTCAAGCGATGTGGCTCTTGTTCCCATTATAGAAGGATTCATTTGTGAAAATAATGAATTTTGACCATAAATACGTAAGAAACCTGGTCGTTCTGTTGTATTTACCCATGATGAGTCTTGATGACGATAGGGCGTCATAAAACGTATATCAAAGTGATCCTCGTCAAAATGATCCAGGACGTCGTAGGATGAAGAAATTACCTTTTCTTTGCTCTTTGATAAGTTCATGGCAGGACAGGACATTTTTGCAAGGTTTGATCCATCTTCCATTTCTAACCAATGATCTTTTGTCCATCGCATTTTTTGTAGTGACGTCTCGCGTCCAAGTGGATTTAAAGTTGTTTTCCCCAGGGGTCTGGACATCAAATGAGCCATATACCATTCATCAGTTTGAGTTTTAACCAAAGATCCATGGCCTGCTTTTTGCATAATAGAGTGTGGATTATACATTTCAAAATGTCCGGCATCGGGATCACCAAGGGAAAATAAATGACGAGGGGATGATGTAATAATAGGTTCGCCAGAAGGATGCGGTTCGTAAGGGCCAAATATGTTTTTTGATCTTCCAATTTCAACGCCGTGCGCGTATCCTGTTCCCCCTGCAGCAACTAAGAGATAATAATAATCATTTCTTTTGTAAATTTGAGGAGCTTCGACACAGCCGCGGGTTGTAAATCCTTGGGTTAAACGTTTCCATCCACCAATAATTTTGCCGTTGAATAAATCAATTTCGGCAATAACAATATGACCTGGGGTCTGGTAACCTGCGCGGGTTTCCCATTCGAGGATAGTTATATAATGTTTATGATCATCGTCATGAAAAAGAGCTGGGTCAAAACCAATTGACGTCAAGTAAAGAGGGGATGACCATGGTCCTTTAATATCAGTTGCCCACATAGCAAAAGAATCTGCATTAAATTCACGCCCAGCCATATTCAACATATGCGAGTAAACAATCCAATATTTTTTAGTTTTTGAGTCATAAGAAAGGTGCGGTGCCCAAATTCCTGCTGGTGTATTGGTGCCTTGTAAGTTTATTTGATTAGTCAATGCATAATTGCTTAATGTCCAATGGGCTAAGTTAGTCGATGTAAAAATTTGGATTGCTGGGGTCCAGTGAAAAGTTGACGTGGCAATGTAATACATATTATCTACCCGAAGGATTGATGGATCAGGTGCCATACCAGGGATAATAGGGTTTTGGATATCAATCATCAAATTTAAGCCTTGTGAAAATTAAAAGTATATTTTAATTACTTATAAAAGTATGTGAGGCATTAATGAGCAGCTTTATTGTATTGTTTTTTTCATAACCTAAAAAACAATTAAAGCATATGGAACCATTCTCGGCTTCAAAAAGATTTTCGAATAAAAAGAATAATGAATTATTGAGGAATAAATCAATTTTATTCACAATATAGTGTGAAATAAATAATTTTCTTTTTGGTGTTGAAATGTTTGATTTTACAGTTAATTGCAGCATAATTTTAAATTTATAATATGTTTTTATGATTAGAATGATTCTGTTGAATGATCATTTTAATATTTTTTTATATGTTTGTGATGAATCATTAAAAATTCCCAAATATTTAATTGCAATTAGGGATAATACGTTTGATGATTGCTATCAGTGCCGTTTGTTAAACGTTATAATTATGGTTTAACAGTTTTTTCATGAGTTGTAATATTTTTGTATCCTCGCTGAGTTAGGCATAATTGTATAGACGTTATGCTTGTAACCAGTTGATTATCGTTAACGCATTTATTGCTGTATTATAACTTTTTTATTTTAGTTTATTCTATAATATTCAATAAACCAATTTCAGATTTAAAAACATAATTCAATTGTACAAGAACTATTCAAACGTTTATACAAACAAGTAAATTTACCATAGACGTTATTTAGGTATCTGTTTTGCTGCTTTTTAAATTGTTTTTTGAATAGCTTTATTGAGTTTATATTTTTTTAATTTTTTTTATTCCAATCAATATTAAAGATTATTTAAATTGAGACTGTAGGTTTTATGAAGCTCTTTGAAGATTCATGAATAAAACTATACTCTTATTTTTGTTAATAGTGTTATTAACTATTATTAGAATTTCAGAAAAATATAAATTTTTGTTTCAAACAACAAGGAAAAAAAACTTTAACATATCCGTCAGGCAATAAATTAAGTTTATTAAAAGTTTTTGAATTCTTTAAGTTTTCATTACTTTCAATCTGAACAATGCCTATTTTTTGTC
>NZ_CAWUGZ010000108.1:0-10635 GCF_963921845.1 Commensalibacter sp. Nvir
GCTTAAATTGATCAATTTTATCTCCCAACCATCAACATAATAAAAATAAATAGTTATCTTCTTTATTTACGGTAAAGCATCAAGGGGCGACAAAATAATCAAAATTAATCTTTTATCTCTGTTGCTTACAGTAACAAAGCATAACATATCATAAAACAAAAAGCTATTGTTATCTGGGAAACGATTCTTAGGTCGTTTCATTTTAAAAAAATATCAGAGGGTAGTATTTTTCGAAAATCACTTTATTTTTACATCAGCAGTAATACAGGCAAAAATCTTTTTGAGAAAATGGTTAATATCGATAAGAAGACGTATTACTAATAACCACTAATTATTTTAAATACGTAATATTATAAATAATTTAACTCTATTCTCAAATGTTACAGTGTATTGTAAAAACTGGAACACCTATGTGACAACTTATGAATATCAATCAGGATAAAAAAATAGGATGATGAAGGGATTAATAGATAGGAAATACGACTTCATTCGTGAGTAGCGAAAAGTCGGTCTCACAGCCCAATAGATTTTTTTACATCCCTACTCCTAGAACTTTCAACCAATTTAGCAGACGCAGGATGCTTAACCATTAATAAAATGTCAAAGAGTATCTTCACCTAGCCCACGCACCAAAGACGGTCCGAATTTACTTTTAACGTGTTAAGATTTTCATGACGGTTTTTTATTTTTTAATTGTTTCCAATAATTTATTCGTTGAAAAATAGCTTCCTCCATCCCATTTTGAGAAGGAGAATATATTTCTTGTTTCTTAAGAGAGTCAGGAAAATAATTTTGGCCTGAGATCCCTTCTTTTGTATTATGATCGTATTGATATCCCTCACCATACCCTAAATTTTTCATCATTGCATTTGGAGCATTCAAAATATGTTTTGGAGGCATAAGGCTGCCAGTTTTTCTTACAATATCACGAGCTTTGTTAAACGCTTTGTAAACGGAGTTTGATTTGGAACAGGTGGCTAAATATACCACCAACTCCGCCAGTACAATTTCCCCCTCCGGAGATCCCAAACGATCATACGCTTGCCACGCTGAAATTGAAAGCATGAGCGCGTTCGGCGAAGCTAATCCTATATCCTCAGCTGCAAAACGTGTTAACCGTCTTGCAATATAGTTCAAATCCTCTCCCCCCTCGACCATTCTCGCATACCAATACAAAGCTGCATCAGGATCAGAACCTCGCAACGATTTATGTAAAGCAGAGGTCAAATTATAATGTTCATCTTGATTTTTATCGTAAAGGTGTGCGCGTTTCTGTAAAATATTTTCCAACATCGAAACATCTACGAGTTCATTCTTGAATTGCGAATGTATTTGCTCCAGCGTATTTAAAAACACACGAGCATCCCCATCTGCAAAACGAAACAATATCGAACGCGCCTCATCCGAAAATTGAAATTTTATCTTGAGAAAAGCTTCTGCTTTCTCTAGCAAAACCACAAAATCTTTTTCTTTAAAGGCATGAAGCACTAGAATTTTACATCGCGATAAAAGCGCATTGTTTAATGTAAATGAAGGGTTTTCTGTTGTTGCCCCTACCAATATAATAGTACCGTTTTCTACAAAAGGTAGAAAACTATCTTGTTGAGAACGGTTGAAACGATGGATTTCATCAACAAATAATAACGTTGGCTCCCCTGTTAACCGTTTATTTTTTTCCGCTTCATCAAATATTTTTCTAAGGTCTGAAACTCCTGAAAATATTGCTGAAACTTTGCTATAATTTAACTTACTTTCCTGCGATAACACCTGAGCAATGGTGGTTTTACCAATTCCGGGGTTTCCCCATAAAATCAAACTCGATAATGAATTGAAACGCACCATTCTTTTTAATACCCCCTCTTCGCTCGTAAGATGCTCTTGTCCAATCACATCTTTCAATGCCTGGGGACGCAACCTATCAGCGAGAGGCCTGTACCCTAGAGGTTCGTCAGTCGTTAAGGTAGAACATTTCTGAGGGGGAAACAGATCTTTTTCTTCTGATAGGTGCTTAAGGAAAGTTTTAGAAAACGACATAGTAACTCTTATTTAGCCTGGACAATTCCATAAGAAGCAGCACCCAAACCAGAGCAACTACAAGGTGATCCCAAGGGAACAGGATACGGCACATTACATGAATAAATTCCTGCTTTGCATACTGTTCCATAACCAGCATCAGACTTTTGACCTGGAGGAACCGGTGTACTTGCACTCCCTGTACAAGCACCTAATGCCAATAATAAGCCAAGCAATAACCAACGAAAACGATTGCTAAATTTCAAAAACTTAACGTTTATCATTATAGTCCTCCTATTTTGATTAGCGTAATGTTTTCCAAGTATCAATTTATCTATACCATTGAATTTACTTAAAAAACACCGCTAAATGCGTGTCGTTACCATTGGAAAAGTTATCCACAAAACCGTGGATAATTAAGAGGATGATCCTGTTAAGAAATTTGGTATAAGATATAATAAGTTTTTTATAATCCTTTGGACTATAGTCATTAATCTGTGGATAGAAATAATTTTATATATTTTAGAGGAAAGTTGAGTTTATGAATCGATCAGCCCTACGGTTTATGATTATATTTATTCTTTTGCCTCAACCAAGTTTTTCTCAAAGCAACGATCAAGAAGCTATTCGTTACGTTCAACACCGTTTAGAAACTATTAAAGCTATCCTTCGAACAAGCCCCCAAAATGCAAGCAATGCTTGCGTTGAAGCGTTAAAAAAAATTATAGACAATAAAAACAAACCGCTTACAACGGCGCAATCCTTATTCAATCAAGATATTAAATTTACAATTTTGAGAGCACTCACAGATAACGCACTATTATTATGTAGTGTTGACGCACAAACAATTTGTAGCCACCAACATTCCAATGAGATTCATAAAAGCTGTGAAGAAATAATAAATGAGGTTCAATAAAGCACCTGTTTTATCGAACCTCAATGCATCGAATTAAGTATTCCATTTCCAATTTAATATTTCTGGCATGTCTTCTCCATGTTCCGTAATGTACCGTCTGTGTTCAACCAATTTATCTCGAACCATCTGATCAATATATGCGGTTTTAGAAAAGAGTTTTGGAATGCGATTAACAACATTTGATACAATATGATAACGATCCAGGTTATTTAGTACAACCATATCAAAGGGTGTAGTTGTTGTTCCTTCTTCCCTAAACCCATGCACATGAAAATTCCTTGCGCTTTTTCTTTTATAGATCAAAGAGTGAATAAGTTGTGGAAAACCATGATACGCAAAAATTACAGGTTTATCTATTGTAAACAGCGAATCAAATACGCGATCGGACAAACCATGAGGATGCTGTGTATCCGACATTAAAGTCATCAAATCAACCACATTGATAAACCGTATTTTTAGGTCAGGAAGATGTTTATTTAATATTTTTACTGCAGCGAGTGCTTCCATTGTAGGGACATCCCCTGCACAAGCAATAATAACATCCGGCTCTCCGTTTTTGTCATTGCTTGCCCATTCCCAAATTCCTAATCCTTCGAGACAATGTTTAATAGCTGCGTCCATATTTAACCACTGTGGCTGAGGTTGTTTTCCTGCAACAATAACATTGATTCTATTTGTACTACGTAAACATCGTGAAGCAACATACAACAACGTATTGGCATCTGGTGGAAGGTAAACCCGACTAACTTCTGGCTTTTTAAGAACGACATGATTAATAAAACCAGGATCTTGATGGCTAAATCCATTATGATCTTGCCGCCAAACATGAGAGGTCAACAAAATATTTAAAGATGAAATTGGTCTACGCCATTCAATTTTAGCAGCTTCAATCATCCATTTAGCATGCTGATTAACCATAGAATCAATAATATGGATAAAGGCTTCGTAACAGGAAAATAATCCATGCCTACCAGTTAATAAATAACCTTCAAGCCATCCTTCAATTGTATGTTCACTTAATATTTCAAGCACTTGACCATAAGGCGACAAATGATCGTCGTAATCATATGTGGTCGCGTTCCATTTACGTTCTGTCGCTTCTAAAACATTGTTCAAACGATTAGAATTATTTTCATCAGGAGAAAGTACTAAAAAATTATCAGGATTTTCTTTAACGATGTCTCTTAAAAAACTTCCCAACACACGAGTGGTTTCATTAACTTCTTCTCCAGGACTGGTAACTTTTACAGCATAATGATAATAATCGGGAATCATTAATCCCCGCCTAACCGATCCCCCATTGGTTAATGGTAATGCACTCATTCGTTTTAACCCTGTCGGATTGAGAGAAGTAATTTCAGGAATTAACTTACCTTGTTTATCGAACAATGTTTGTGGATGATAACTTTTCATCCAATGTTCGAGCAGTTTTAAATGACCCGGTTTTTTTAAATCACCAAAAGGAACCTGATGGGCACGCCAGAATCCCTCAACACGCAATCCATCAATCGTTTTTGGACATGTCCACCCTTTCGGAGAGCGAAAAACTATCATAGGCCACAAAGGCCGTTTGATTTTGTTATGTTTTCTAGCCTCTTTTTGAATGCTTTTTATGTTATCAAAAGCTTGATCAAGTGCCTTAGCAAGCTTTTGGTGCATTTCGTTTGGATCATCACCTTCAACAAATATAGGTTCATAGCCATAACCTATCATTAAAGATTTTAACTCTTCATGAGAAATACGAGCTAAAACCGTAGGGTTAGCTATTTTATACCCATTTAAATGAAGAATAGGTAAGACAGCACCATCTGTTTTAGGGTTAACGAATTTATTACTATGCCATGACGCGGCTAAAGGACCTGTTTCCGCTTCACCATCACCAATTACGCAGGCAACAATGAGATCAGGATTATCGAAGACTGCCCCATAAGAATGAGATAAAGAATACCCCAATTCGCCACCTTCATGTATAGACCCTGGTGTAGCGGGGGCAGCATGACTGGGTATACCACCAGGAAAAGAGAATTGTTTAAAAAGTTTTTGTAGACCCGCTTCGTCTTGCGTAATATTAGGGAAAAGTTCCGTATAAGTATGTTCAATATAGGTGGCAGCAACTACACCTGGTGCACCGTGTCCAGGCCCCGCGACAAACATTATGTCTAAATCACGTTCCCGAATGATACGATTAAGATGCAAATAAATAAAATTCAAACCTGGAGTAGTACCCCAGTGCCCCAATAATCTGGGCTTCGTATGCTCTAATTTCAGAGGTTCTCTAAGGAGAGGGTTCCTCATCAAATAGATCTGACCAATGGATAAATAGTTAGCGGCTTGCCACCATTTATTAAAGCTTTCTATTTCTTTATCAGACAAAGGCTTTGAATTTGTCATTTACGTTTATTCCTTCTTAAATGAACTAGAAACAAGGTCTCACTAAGAAGTCGCCAGCCAATCCTATAAGATAATTTGTTAATTTATAAGATCATGGACCTCTCTTAGCATTACTGATTCCTCATTTGTAGGTATCGTCTTAACGATAACGGTACTGTTGGGCATACTAATCAACTCTTTTTTCGAGCGATTAGCTTCTTCATCAATTTTAATACCCAACCAACTCAGCGATTTACAGATTTCAGAACGGAGTTCACGAGCATTCTCTCCAATTCCTGCTGTAAATATTAACCCATCTATGCCACCCATTCCTGCAGCTAAACGACCGATTTCTCCAACAAGTGCGTATTTGAAAAGTTCTAAAGCTTGCTGACAAAATTCAGCCTTAGGGCCATTGTTTGCTATTTCTGCTTCGACATCTCTCATATCACTTGAAACTTCAGAAACACCTAATAAGCCAGATTTTTTCCAGATAAGGGTTTCGATTTCATCAGGAGACATTTTTTCTTCATTTAACATATACAAGATCAGCGCTGCATCAATATGCCCTGTACGTGTACCCATAACCAACCCATCAAGAGGGGTAAAACTCATTGAAGTATCCACACATTTTCCTTGATACACAGCGCTTACACTCGCGCCATTACCTAAATGTGCAATAATTGTTTTACCTGAAGCCAGAACATGATCGGTCTGTTTTAAATAATGAACAATATATTGATACGATAAACCATGAAAACCGTACCGTCTTACACCCTTGTCAAAATAACGCCGTGGAAGCGCAAAACGTTTCGCTTTATCGGGCATGGTTGCATGAAAAGCAGTGTCAAAACAAGCTATTTGGGGAATTCCTGGATTATTATGTAACATGACACGCATAGGAGATAGACTAGCGGGTTGATGCAATGGAACAAAAGGAGTAAGCGCTTCTAAATCCTGGTAAACAACCTCATCAATCAATACGGGATTGACATATTTTGAACCTCCGTGCACAACACGATGACCTACAGCAACAATAGGATCCTTTTTTGAGTAATTAAAGATCCACTCCAGCGTTTCCCCACATAACGTATCCCGAGCATCAAGCTGTGCAAGCTTAGGGTCTTCCCAATTTTTTTCGATGAGAACTTTTTTATGTTGGTCTACAATTTTAAGATAAGGTTTTGTACCTATACCCTCAAGTAACCCGCTGGCAACACTGGTAAAAGTATTACCATCATTATCTTGATAAAGAGAAAATTTCAAACTGGAAGAACCAGCGTTGATTATTAATATTGAATCTGCCATTTATTAAATACCTTTCTAAAGACAAATCAACTTGTCTAGACCGCATTAAATAACAGAAAATCACCATGAATAGTGAAAAAAATATTAAGTAATCAATTAAAACTTAAAAAAAGCAAACTCAACTTCAGAATATTTTTACACTGTCATCTTAATGATGTAACTTTAATTTTTTTTTGTCAAAACAATTGTACATTAATTCTTATTTCTCATTAATCTCGCTTTGTCTCGTTTCCAGTCTCTTTCGGCTATAGCCTGCCTTTTATCGGTTTTCTTTTTCCCTTGTCCTAGCCCCAGGGTTACTTTGGCAATCCCTCTTGCATTAAAAAAAATATCCAAAGGGACAAGTGTCATTCCTTCGCGAGTAATAGCCCCCAATAATTTGTCAATTTGTTTTTTGTGAAGCAACAATTTACGAGGGGCTCGAGGTTCAAATTTAGAAAAAAAACTACCTTGATATTCAGGGATATAGCTATTAAAAAGCCAAATTTCCCTTTCTCTTTCTGCAGCATAGGCTTCGTTTATCGTGGATCGCCCATGCCGTAAACTTTTAACTTCAGGCCCTTTTAAAACAATGCCTGCTTCAATTCTATCGGTAATAAGATAATTGAATGTTGCTTTACGATTTTTTGCAACATTGCCAAACGAGATTAAAGTACTTTTCTTTTTTTCGACCATAAATTAATCCAATAATCCAACCTCTTCGAGGGCATGTCTAACTTCAATACGTGATTTTTCCGAAAGAGGTGTTAAAGGAAGTCTACACATTTCACCCGCCAATCCTAATAGCGAAGCGGCATACTTAACCGGTATGGGATTAGCTTCACAAAACATTGCATCATGCAGAATAGTCAATTTATCCTGTAACGCAATTGCACGTGCTACAGAGCCTTCTTTCCATGCGTTTTGCATTTCAGCACATAATCGAGGCGCAATATTCGCGGTTACGCTGATACAGCCGTCTCCCCCCGCAGCTAAAAAGGAAACCGCTGTACCATCTTCACCAGACAACTGATTAAAAGGTTTTTTAACCGCTCTGCGAACTTTAATGGGTCTTTGCAGATCGGCTGTTGCATCTTTTACCCCAATAATATAAGGATTTTCAGCCAGTCTAGCCATTGTTTCCACCGACATATCAATAACGGATCTACCTGGAATATTATAAATGTAAATGGGAAATTCGGTTTTATTAGCGATTAAATTATAATGCTGATACAACCCCTCTTGCGTGGGTTTGTTGTAATAAGGCGTTACTACCAACGCAGCGTCAGCACCAATTTTTTTTGCAAAAGAAACCTTTTCTATCGTTTCTTGCGTAGAGTTTGAACCTGCTCCTGCCAAAATTGGTACTCGTTTATTGGTTACTTTAATCGCGATTTCTACAATTTGCTTATGTTCTTCCTGCGTTAAGGTTGGGCTTTCCCCTGTTGTTCCAACAGGGACCAAAGCAGAGCTGCCTTCACGTATTTGCCAATCAACCAATTCCTCGTATCGTTTAATATCCAAGGAACCATCTTTTTTCATAGGGGTAATCAAAGCGGTAATCGAACCAGTGAGCCATAATGTCATGGATAAGTATCCTTAATTCTTAAATAATTTTAATATACAAAGCTAATAGCATAGGTATCGATAAGACGAAGTGGGATAAACACCTAGAACTAAACACTCTTCAGAATAAAAATATAATTCGTTCATGGCTCGCTTTAAAGAAGGCTCGTCAATATGACCATCCACATCGACTAAAAATTTAGTAGCTGCAAATCTTCCATCATCCATATAACTTTCAAGGCGACTCATGTTCACACTGTTTGTAGCAAATCCTCCGAGCGCTTTATACAATGCTGCAGGTATATTTTTAATCTTAAATAACAACGTGGTAATAACATTCGGCTCACTTAAATCAGGTATTTTCCTTTCTTTGGCAACTATATAAAAGCGAGTGGTGTTATAAGATTCATTTTCAACATTTTTTTCTAAAATATCCAATCCATTTAATTCAGCCGCTAGCGATGAAGCAATAGCTGCATCTTCTACATTATTAATATTTCGAATAATCTCAGCAGCCCCTGCTGTATCAAATTCAACAATTGGAATTAAGTTCATAGATTTAATCAAATTAGAAACCTGACCCATAGCGACAGGATGGGTGTGTAGTCTCTTGATTTGTTCAAGTTTCGCACCTTTTATTCCAATTAAACAGTGTTCAACACGCTGGAAATGCTCACCAACAATGAATAATTTCGAAGAAGGTAACAAATTATGTATATCAGAAACACGGCCTACCAAATTATTTTCACATGGTAACATTGCTTGATCGGCTCTATTTTCTTGCACGGCTTGGATAACATCAAAAAAATTAGGACAAGCCAGTGTCTTCCAACCCGGACGTGCAAGACGACATGCCAAGTCTGAATAAGCCCCTGGACTACCTTGAAAAGCAATGACTTTAAAACTATTCATTTTTTAACGCTTCTCTTACCCGTTGCAAATCTTCGGCAGTATCGACCCCAAACGGAGGTTTTTTTATACAAGCACACCCGATGACCATTCCTGCTTCTAACGCTCTTAATTGTTCTAAATTTTCTCTTTGCTCTAAGGGGGAAACAGGCAATTGCACAAATGTTTTTAAGGTCTTCAACCTATAAGCATACACACCAATATGATGCCAATACATTCCCTCACCCCAAGGGATCAAAGATCTAGAAAAATACATGGCTCTAGCGTAGGGCTTGTCTTTAATAAAACTACAAGCAACTTTAACAACAGAAGGCGCTGTTTTTTCAAATTCAGTTCTTATAGGTGAAATCAACGTAGCCATATCGATTGAATCATCCATCAAAGGAACCAACACTTGGGAAATATCTTCAGGATTAATTAAAGGCAAATCACCTTGTAAATTAATGATGGTTTGGTAATTTTCTATGTTTTTTATCTGCGTTAAGGCTTGATAAACTCTATCCGATCCAGAGGCAAGTTTAGGATCTGTGTCAATACTATAACCCCCAAATTTACGAACTACTTCCGATATTTCTTTATCACCAGAAGCAACGATAACGTCGCCTATATTCGCACGTAAAGCTTGTTCATACACTCGAATAATCATGGGTTTACCAGCAATATTGGCTAAGGCTTTACCAGGCAATCGTGTCGAAGCAAGTCGCGTTGGAATTATGATTAAAGTATTCATACTAAAATTTCAGTTAAAGGATAATTTTTATCAATTCTTGTATAGCTGAAATTGTTTCTTTATTCTATAAACAAATAGCACAATATTGGTTTATACAAACGTAAAGATAGTAATGTAATGGACTATTTTGACTGGAACCGTTTATTCATAGCAGGCGTTTTCTCGATTTGTTTTTTATACGCAGCTTGGGGAATTAGTCATTTTATGGTTCCAGATACAACCCCAATAAAACCAATAATACTCATGGATTCGAACGAAGACGGCCCTTTAGATTTTAGTTCTGCCAATATTAAAGAAGGTGAAGAATTTTCACAACGACACTGCGCAATTTGCCACACGTTTACACCGAACGACCAAAAGCTAATTGGGCCTGGTTTATACGGCATTATGAAAAGAAATATTGCTTCTTTGCCTACTTTCCATTTTACAGAGTCATTATCTAAGCACAATAAAGAAAATTGGACGCCTGCGAGGTTAAATATTTGGTTAAAGCGTCCTACTGCATTCGCTTCAGAAACAAATATGGCTTATGCAGGGGCCTTGAATAAATACGATAGAATTAACGTCATTGCTTTTTTAAACTCACTTTCATCTAGACCCGATAATCTATCAAAAATAAAAACCTTGGAAAATAATAACATACGTCCAAATACTTCACTAGAACATAAAAATAAAACAAAATAAAATTATATCTGTTCTTCTAAATGACAGGATGATCAATTTCATAAATAGATGTGAAGTAGATCTAGATTTTTTACTATAACAATAGTATTAGAAACAAAGAAAAAATTTTACCTACTCTAAAAAAATACATTTAACGTATAATCTGCAATATCTTTTTTAT
>NZ_CAWUGZ010000109.1:0-2093 GCF_963921845.1 Commensalibacter sp. Nvir
TGGATAATCAATGTACAATTTTGGATAATTGTAATTATCTTTTGGATCATCTACAAACATTCGTTCAGGTAGTATAGTTGAATTGCTAGGAACATTAATTGTATTTAATGTTTCTTCTTGGTTTATAAGGGTTTTAACCTCATCACTCTGAGCATAAGCGGCATTTGACAACGCACACATTAATGTTCCTACAAGCAACAATTTTTTCATATCCCATCTCCTTATTCACCTAAACGATAAAAAGAATTGCGAGATATTGGCAAGGATAATTGCAGTTGTTCATTAAATTGTGAACGGGAATTTTTAAAGCTCCGGTAATAAGAATTATTGAAAGGCATTTATAATTGTAAATATTATTATTTGTAAAAAGCTATATTAAAAGTTGCTATTGATTTATTATCGCCGTTCGGAAATTTGTATAATACGGGTAAACCTAACAATATTACTGCTCTTTTTTTGGTATTCAAATCATCATGTGTATATAATAATGCTATAAAATTGGGATATTCTTTTGGAAATGGTTTAATAATTAGATCGTTATTAGGAAGTTGTTCTATTATTTTATAATTAGGTTCTAAAAAAAACATTTTAACCCTAAAGGGCCTATGTTTTTTGTTTTATTTAATTCTTTCAATAAATTATAAGGCCTTGCACCACATATGCCCCATTCATGCTGTTCGTTTGGAAACACTTGATTACGAGCATCTACTTCTTTTTGATATTCTATAAATGATTCTTCTAATGGTTTAGTTATAGTTATTTGATTACTCTGAGCATAAGCGGCATTTGATAGTGCAAATGTTAACGTTCCTACAAGCAACAATTTTTTCATATCCCATCTCCTTATTCACCTAAACGATAAAAAGAATTAGGGGGTATTGGCAAGGGTAATTGCAGTTGTTCATTAAATTGTGAATGGAAAAGAGTGCAAATGCAATGTTGCATCAGCTTACATAAATTTCTCTCGATGCGGGAAAAGTGTTGAGCTTAATTGTTCAAGCTCAATAATTTGACAAAAATGTTTTCTTTAAAAAGGGATTTCGTCATCATCTGGTTGAAGATTTGCTCAATAGCTCTCATTGGAAGACTTATCATTTTTTCTCTTTATGAGAAATAGAAGGAACAAGTAAACCTGCTGTTTTTAGTTTTTCTTCTATAACTAAACGGGCTTGATTTCGATTGGATGACTTCGTTTCTCTCCATAGGTCAATCAGGTTCTCCATATGAGGCCAAAGAACATCAATATACTCTCTACGAAGATGATTTAGATCTTTATCGTGAGAAAAATATTGCCAATGTATTTTTATAAAATCTAAGATTTCCTCTTCATTGTAGGTAGGATGTGTACAGGGATCTATTGCTAAGTTAATAAAACGAACCCCCTCATTGATATCCCAATAATATTTCCAATTTGTGGGGATTTCCTGACCGTCGTTGTTATGCCTAGTATGTTTTAGATCAGCATAAGTGGTTTCAGCCACATTTTTAATAGCATTTTCCATGACGGTGGTAATAGTTTGCTCCTTAATTCGAGCAGTAAATTCTAATGCAAATCTTGTTTTTGGGTCTAATCGTATCGTTAAACTTTCTGATTTGTTAACAGCATTTTTTTTAGTTAGTTTAACCATTGTTTATTACCTGTTGTGAAAGTCACTTATTATTAATACATGCACTGTAAAAAAAATGCAAGTAAAACTTATAAAATATAGTTTGGTATCAAAGAGCGTAGTTTCCTTACAGGTTTTCGTATGCCAAGGTTGCTAAAACTAGCTAATAAAAAAGCTATCTGACCAGGCAATAGTTTTTCTTTAAAAAATACCACCAAACTGCTCGAACCGTTTATGCAAACAACAAAGGAGACGTAAAAGGGTTAAGAAAGTTCAAGTTCAGCATGAGACCCAAGGCGGACAAGAACTAGCGTCTCTAGATCCGGTTTTTCGTATATCAGAATTAAATCGGGTTTAACGTGACAATTACGAAAGCCTTTCCACGTTCCTGCCAATGCATGGTCAACATGTCTAGGCTCAAGATCTTTGTCATTGGCAAGATGCGTTACCATCGCAGCAAAAGACGATTGTAAAACGGTTCGATAC
>NZ_CAWUGZ010000110.1:0-16452 GCF_963921845.1 Commensalibacter sp. Nvir
ATTTACTACTATTATTCTCTTTGAGAAAAATACATATTAAAATAATAATATTGACGAGGTAATTCTAAGAATAAAAAATATAAATTTTTTCAAGATGCCAAATTACTTCATAAGATAAAACGCTCAAATTCAAACCGCACTGCTTAGTCTGACACGTTCTATTCTTGTTTTGATAAACGTCTTTATTGTATCAGAATAAAAAATATTAGAATTGTTAGAAAAAAAATTTTTTATTATACATAATTTAATTTCTCCAATTTACCCCTATTGTTAAAATTTTTATTTTCAAATTTTTGAATAATGTTTTCTTGCGTTATTTACATTATGTAACTACTTTATCTGATAGAATTTAATACATTTAGTATTTATAATCTTCTTCTTTTAGACCGTGCATATTTACTTAATTTATTCTTTTCATAAAATAAACGAGCGCCCCATTATTATGTATGATATCCAAAGCATTGCAGATACACTAAATAAAATTAGACAAAAAACTCCCCTTATTCATAACATAACAAATATTGTAGCCTCAAACTATACCGCTAACGCACTACTAAGCCTTGGTGCCTCACCTGCTATGATCAATGCAGAAGAGGAGGTAAGCGAATTTGTATTAAAAGCCAACGCTTTAGTTATTAACTTAGGGACTCTAACGAAAGCACAAGCCCATTCTATGAAGATGGCTTCACTAACCGCAAGTTGCCATCGCATTCCTTGGGTATTGGATCCCGTAGGTGTAGGCGCGAGTAATTTTCGTTCTACAATTGCTTTGGAACTTGTACAAAACCAGCCTAATGCCATTCGAGGGAATGCCTCTGAAATATTAACACTTTATCATATTTGCTACAATCAAACCCTTGGTTCCAGTGGTCGTGGCGTGGATAGTTTAGATGAACCAGAACACGCACTGAATGCAGCAAAAGATTTGGCCACATCCTACCAAACTATCGTTTCAATTAGTGGAAAAACCGATTACATTACAGACGGCAAAAAAACCATCTCTGTTCATAATGGACACAATTTAATGCCTAAAATAACGGGGTCGGGTTGCAGTGCAACCGCCATTACAGCAGCATGTTTAAGTGTAGAAGAAGACACACTGGCAGCGTGCGCGCACGCAATGGTTATCATGGGTCTTGCAGGCGAGCTGGCTTCCCATTATTGTAAAGGACCTGGAAGTTTGCAAATGGCTTTGCTTGACGAACTTTATTGTTTAACCGAAGAGAAACTTATTCATAACGCCAAAATTCAATTTGTAGAATAATCATACTCTACCAAACTAAAATAGGTATATGTTATTTAGCTCCCAAAGTTTTTTACTCTTATTTTTACCCGTCGTGTTATGTATCTTTTACAGTCTTGCCTCTGTAAGAATATGGCGCCAACTTACCCTAATTACCGCTTCGTTGGTTTTTTACAGTTCTTGGAACTGGAAATTTGTACCCATTTTAATTATTCTAACCTTATTCAATTGGCTTATTGTTTGCCAATACGGTAGAACATACAGAAAAATATGGCTTACTTTCGGTATTACGTTCAATATTGCCGTCTTACTTTTCTTCAAATACACCAATTTCTTTGCAGCAAATATAGAACAACTTTTTGGAATACCTCACACTACGTGGCAAATCCTTTTACCACTAGGCATTTCGTTTTTCATATTTCAAAAAATTTCTTATTTGATTGATCTAAAACGTGGAGCAACACAAGTTTATAAACTTATTGATTTTGCCGAGTTTGTCACTTTTTTCCCTCAACTTATTGCCGGACCTATCGTACGCCATAACGAAATTATACCCCAATTCGAGATCAATCCCAAAAATCCATTTTTATGGGAAAATATAGGAAAAGGGTTATGCTTTATATTAATTGGTTTATTCAAAAAAGTCGGTATTGCTGACAGTTTGGCCATGACGAGTAATCCTTTATTTGATAAGGCATTACAGGGCCACGCTTTAAGTTGTATGGAAAGCTGGATCGCCGCGATTGCCTATAGTTTACAAATTTTTTTCGACTTTTCTGGCTATTCTGACATGGCCATAGGCCTAGCGCTGCTTTTTGGTTTAAGCCTGCCTTTTAATTTTAACGCCCCCTATCAAGCAAAGAGCTTACAAGAATTTTGGCATCGATGGCATATGACCCTCTCCCGCTTTTTAAGAGATTATCTTTATATACCTATGGGGGGAAACCGATGCGAATTCATACGACAAAATAGCCATCTTCTAGCAACCATGCTTATTGCTGGGTTATGGCATGGAGCCAATTGGACCTTCGTGGCTTGGGGGGGATTGCATGGCTTAGGACTCTGTTTAAATCATATCAAGAAAAATTATTTTTCCTTTAAAATGCCTAGAAGTATTTCTTGGCTATTGACCTTATTGTTTTTAATCTTTAGCTGGGTCTTATTTCGTTCCGAAAACTTTTCGACGGCTTATCAAATATGGCAGTCTATGCTTGGATTTCACGTCCAAGGCACATATGAAATTAAGCACAATTTAATTTTTTTTACCGCTATTGTGATCGCTTTAACTAGCCCTTCTAGCCAAACGCTCATCCATACCTATGTAAAACCGTCAAAATACATTGCACTCCCTTTAGGGCTTATCGCAGCGTATTTTATTTTATTGATCGGAGGGCGTATTCCTGATGCCTTTATCTACTTCCGATTTTAATAGGTGGCGACGCTTTTCCTTAACGTTGCTCATAACATGTATGGGAGCTATTTTTCTGCTGTGGCTCTTCATCATTTTTGTTGATCCTTGGGGAATGCTGCCTTTATCACCTCCTTTTAAACGCATACCTATTTCAACTAACGCACGATACAGTTTCCCAGCACTAGCTATTGATAAAAAATTTAATTCAATAATTATAGGGACATCAACGAGCAGGCCTTTACAACCTCAATGGCTTGACACCCAATTTAAAACTAAATTTGTTAATTTATCCATGAATTCAGCAACACCATGGGAACAGGAAAGAATATTTAATCTTTTTTTACAGACACACCCTACCCCTAAGGTTGTTATTTTCAACATGGATCAAGCATGGTGTTTTGGCGATCCTGAAAAACCTAATAGACCTTTTCCTTTATGGATGTACGGTTCCTCACGTTGGAAAGGGTATCTAACCATGGCTAATCTTTATGCTTTACAAGAGGCATTTAATCAATTTCTTTGGCTTGTCGGGCTAAAAAAGCAACGCTATGGTTCGGATGGTTTCACCCCTTTACTCCCTGCAAACTTTGTTTATTCACCTCAAAAAGTAAATAAAGTATTTCAGGAATGGGATCAACCCGATAATCGGTTCGTAGGGGATGAACTCCTCGAACAACCTGCCTTAAATAGATTATATCGAATGCTTAACAAATTGCCTAAAGAAACCGTAAAAATAATCATTATTCCTCCTTTCTCTGCTGAATTTTATGGAAAGAAAAAGGGATTAACGGCAACAAATTGGAAGTTGTTTAAAGAAAATCTTGCAAGGCTGATGAGTAAAACACCTAAAGGATACCTAATCGATTTTGCGATCATTAACCAAATTACAACGAATAGATATAACTTTTGGGATCCTATCCATTACCGACCTTTTGTTGCGGACCAAATTATGCAGTCTATTGTCCAAGCAGTTCTTCAAAAAAAGCCCATGCCTAATCATTTTAATCAAATACTGAGTTTACCTAAATCCTAAACTAGATTAATGCCAAAATAACACTCGTTGCTTTCTTTATTTCGTAGTCACTTTGAACAATCTATACTAAGTATTGTTTTTTACTATATCTTTCAAATTGTTCAAACTGACCGAAAAGATAACGCTTTAATGCGTTTTTTTATGTTCTAACCCTTCATCTCTAAACGCCTTCATAACACCAGAATCTTTTTCCATTTTTTGATAAAAAAAAGTTAGATTTTTTAGATGGGAGAAATCAATATTAAGCGCTTTTGCCCACGTTAAAGTCATAAATAAATACGGATCCGCTACGCTACGAAAACCAGTCAACCATTCGTTACCATTTAACTGTGCATCAGCAACTGTAAAAAATTTAAGCACGCGTTCTCTTCCAGCTTTTTCCAAAGCCTGTAGGACATGAGTATCCGAACTGATTTTTTTACCACCAAATACCAACCCAAAGGCAGGATGAATATCTGAATTAATAAAAGTTAACCATTTCAAAGCAAAACATTTTTGCTCTAAAGAACCATCTCCAAGCAATTTTGCTTTGGGAAAACGTTCCGCGATGTACATTAAAATAGCGCAATTTTGCGTAAGAACGTAAGATCCATCTGTTATGACAGGCACTTGTCCCAACGGATTTAATTTTAAAAACTTGGGATCCTTCAATGTTTCTGGAGTAACTTTTTCACATTCGAATTCAGCGTCACACCAGACAAGAGCGATATGGTCTGCCGTCGAACACGAACCTGGTTTAGAATATAATTTCATTATTTTTCTCATTTATTTAATATGACTAAATTATAATTTAAACGCTTTTCACACGTTACGACAAATCACTTTTTCGGGCAAATGAAGATTTCATCAACCATAGCCCTAGAAACGCCGAAGCCAAAAATAAAATTAGACTTAAACTAATTTGCCCCATATGCCCTATTCGTACACCGCTTCCTAATAAAACAAAAACTATTGTTTGTGGAGTGCTTCCCAAAAAAGCAGCCGCAACGAAAGAAGTAAACCGTATTCCTATTATCCCGCACGTTACATTAAGTAAAAGCGAAGATCCAACGGGCATAAGTCGGAACATGAGTACAGAAGAAAAAGGATTTTCACGAATAAATTTATCTAATTTTTTAATTTTCTTGTGAGCCAAATATTTTTTTGCCCACTCACCACCAAGCCAAAGAGCCCACAAATAAGCAAAAATTGCACCCAATACTGTAGCGACTACTGCATAGAGTATACCCATCTCAAACCCATAGAGAACCCCGGATGTAAAGCAAACGACTTGTCTTGGGAAACCCACAGTACATAGAATAATAATAAGAGATAAAAATAAAAACTGACCCTTTACATCATGTTGAAAAACATTACGCTTATTAATTACAAGATCCATACCATGAAAATAATGCACTAGCCCTATAACCAATAAAATACCTAGGACCATAATGATGGGCCTATACAACTGAATTATGATTGAACATATTTTATCGTTCTTAATATGCGACATCTTTACCTTTAAAATTAATCGAAAAAACTTGACTTGTTGAATCTTATTGATAAGGCTAAATTTAAATTCTATTTCTTAATTATTTTAGTTCTTTGTAACCTCTATTTAAATAATTCTCTACCCATGAAAAATAGTAAAATTATATCTAACTGGTTATTCCTTATTTGTTTTTTGTTGCTGGGCATGATTGTTTTGGGAGGCTACACTCGTCTATCTGGATCTGGCCTATCGATCATGGATTGGAAGCCTGTTACAGGAATTATTCCGCCCCTTAATCATCAGGAGTGGGTCAGAGAATTTAACCTTTACAAAACCATACCTCAATACACAATCCTTAATAAAGGTTTTGGTCTAGATGGATTTAAACAGATTTTTTGGGCAGAATGGAGCCATCGATTTTTGGGAAGATTAATCGGCATCGTTTTATTTATCCCTTTGATTTATTTTCTTATTAAAAAGATGATTAGCAAACCTTTGGCCATCAGACTTTTTATTTTCTTTATTTTAGGCGGTTTGCAAGGCAGTATAGGGTGGTTCATGGTTTATTCAGGCTTCCAGAAAAATAGTATTGCTGTTGAACCCATCCGCTTGGTATTACACCTTTCCTTTGCTTTAATGCTTTACGCTGCTATTTTATGGACAGCTTTATCAGTACAATTGTCAAATTTTACGCCGACTAACCCCAAAAAAACATCCAAATTTTTAAGAATACTTCTTTACGTGGATAGCTTGCTATTGACTTTCACTATTATTGCGGGTGGATTTACTGCAGGTACCCATGCAGGCAGGTCTTTTAATACTTTTCCTTTAATGAGTGGTAAAATTTTTCCTGATGGATACAATCAATTCTCTCCATTTTGGTTAAACTGGGTTGAAAATATAGCCGCTATACAATTCAATCATAGATTGCTCGCTACCCTGACGACCATTGCGATCTTTGCGACTATCTATGCCGGATGGAAAACAAACGCAGACAATACCTTAAAAAAAATACTAATTTCGATGGGGTGGACCGTCTTTATTCAATATCTTTTAGGAATAACGACACTGCTGCTTGTGGTTCCCATATGGGCTGGAACTATACACCAAGGGGTTGCAATTATTCTATTGACAATTGTTATCATAGCTCTGCATTGTTCGAGTAATCCTAAAGCAATTCTTGTTTAAAAATATCATCTTCAGAAAGAGATTTGATGAACGAACGTATTAATACATTAATGACAACAGATGATTTATTTTTCAATTCACCTAGTACCCATCTTGATTTACAACACACAGAACGTACCATTAATCAAACCCTAGAGTATATGGACGATGGCGAGCTTTTTCTTGAATACTGCGAAACAGAAATGATCAGTATTGAAGATAATACGATACGCACAGCAACTACGGACATCACTTCTGGATTTGGCCTTCGTTCTGTATTGGAAACAGAAACAGCATTTGCCCATTCCAACGAATTAAACGATGAAGCGTTAAAACGAGCCAGTGCGACGGTTAGAGAATTGTCTATGGGTCGAAAAGGATCTATGTCCGAAAAACCTATTGCGACAAACCAACGATTATATTCTGCTAAAAATCCTCTTTATCAAGAAAGTTTTGCTATACGGTCTGAATTGCTTTACAAAATAAATGCGTATGCGCGTCAAAAAAATAAAAATGTTGTACAAGTGAGCGCCTCCATTACGGGTGAATGGCAAGCCATACAAATTATCAGAGCAGACTACTTTAGAGCTGCCGATATTAGACCTCTCGTGAGACTTAACGTTTCTGTCATTACGGAGATAGGCAACAGAAGAGAAATAGGCTCTTACGGCTATGGCGGACGTTATGGCTATGATGAAATTACACCAGAACCTTTATGGAAATTTGCAGTGGATGAAGCATTGCGACAATCTTTAATTAACCAAGAAAGTAAGCCTGCTCCTGCAGGCGAAATGGACGTTGTACTAGCCGCTGGTTGGCCAGGTATCCTTCTTCATGAAGCAATTGGCCATGGGTTGGAAAGCGACTTTAACCGCAAAGGCACTTCAGCTTTTACAAAATTAATGGGACAACGAATTGCTTCTCCGGGTGTTACCGTCGTTGATGATGGTACTATTGCCAAACGTAGAGGAAGTTTGACTATTGATGATGAAGGCACCCCCACGCAAAGAACAACACTTATTGAAGATGGATATTTAACTGGTCTGATGTACGATCGATTAAACGCACGCTTAATGGGCAAGCACCCAACTGGAAACGGGAGAAGGCAATCCTTTGCTCATGCTCCTATTCCTCGCATGACAAATACCTTTATGCTCTCTGGCACTTCTTCTTTAGACGATATGATTAAAAATACAAAAAAAGGTCTATTCGCTGTTAATTTCGGTGGGGGACAAGTAGACATTACCTCTGGTAAATTCGTTTTCTCTACTTCTGAAGCGTATTTAATCGAAAATGGTAAGGTTACTTATCCTGTTAAAGGGGCAACATTAATAGGAAATGGCCCAGATGCATTAACTAAAATTACCATGATTGGCGACGAGATGCAGCTCGACCAAGGAATTGGCACCTGTGGAAAAGCAGGTCAAGGGGTTCCGGTCGGCGTCGGACAACCCTCTTTAAAATTATCTGGTTTAACAGTTGGAGGTACCGATATCTAGTTCATTAGGAAAATCAATAAGGATTTGACCACGTGTTAGGTCTTTAAGACGTGCACACAAAGCTTGCGACACGTCTAGGGGAACAAAAAATATTATCTCAACGTCTTGATCAAATCGTTCACTTATAAGTTGAGCATCGTATTCCACTATACGGGTACGTATCAATAGATGGTCCTTAAAACTGCACAGAAGACGGATTTTCACTTGAGGTTTGTATTCTATTGATTTTGCTTGCCTTAGACATTCAGCTGTCACCCCGCTATAAGCACGGACCAAACCACCCGCCCCAAGCTTAATACCACCAAACCAACGACTAACTATTAATAAAATGCAATCAAAATTGAGCTTTTCAATCACGTGTAGTATAGGTCTTCCAGCTTTACCCACAGGTTCACCATCGTCATCATATTTTGCATAAGGTGCAACACGCATGGCCCAACAATGATGCGTCGCTTCGATTGACCTTTGTTTATTTAACCACAATTTTCCTTCATCAATAGAATTAATGGGTATCGCGTTTGCTTGAAACACGCTTTTTTTTATCTCTTTATTGCATTGGAATGCTTCAACCAATCGTAAACTAAACTTATTTTTTTTCATAACTTCAAACAAGTGATTTAAAAAAAGCATTTATTTATTACCACTCCATAAAAAACATTTATCCGTAAAATATGTTTTTTAACTTAGTCGACTAAATATCATACTTAATTACTTTTTTTTCGCTGGCTAATTTTTTCCAGTCTATTTTAGCCTAGTTTGTCCACTGGTTACTTTGCTTGTCAAAAAACTGACATAAAATCCAAAGTATTCCGTACACTTTATCCATCTGTAATTCAATCTTTGTATAAAACAACTTAGAATATTTTGAATGGAGACGTCAAAAAAAATTACTTTTATTGTGGGAAAGAACAGTGAAAATAGTAAATTATAGGACAATTTATAAAAAAGTTTTATTAACCAAGCAGAATTAATTAAACAATTGTTTTTTCCTTAGTTTCTATTATGATAATTATTAGCTTCTCTATCGCTGAAATTTTGTTTTTAGTAACAAATAGATTTTAAATTCAATTAAACTCTTATCATTGAATGATCTCAGATGGAAAGTCTACTGATGAAATTGGTAAAAATCCCTTCTCTTTGTATTTTTATATTTTTAAGCTATTTTTTAATATGGCCTAGTTTAGCACAGAATGATAAAATTCCCGCAATTGTAAGAATTGACACTCCCCCAGTTCTTCTGAATGTTTCAAACAATAATTCTCAATCGCTTCTCAACAAATTTACTACTCAACTCAATGAAATTAATAAAAATTTACAAACACTCAATGGTACACAAAATCACGAAGCTTTTCGTTCTCTTTTGGTTAAAGCACAAGATGTTTACAGCGAAACATCTAAAATTTTAACTATTTTGAAACCAAGATTAACAGGCTATGATCAGGCGTTAAAACTGATTAATAATGTTTCTGAAGATAAGACTCAGGTGCAAAATGATAATTTCACGAAATATCGCGAAAATCTTATTAAAAACCGAAACGATATTAATACAAAAGTACAGCAAGCAACCATTTTACAGCTTGAAGCCAACAGTCAAATTGCGCAAATACAACAGTCTTTATCCAATATACAGCAAGTACAACTTTTTTCCCATTCTCCTTCTCCCTTAACTTTTCAGTTTTGGCAGCAGTTAAGCTATCATTTTCCTAACGACCTACATAAAATCAATAATATTTATAAAGATTTTATAAGATTATTTACGAACGCATGGAATGGCGGGTTTTTGGATCGTTTATCTATTTTTATAGGAATAGCATCCGCTATTTTAATCATTTTCGTCTTGCAACCACTGTTAATGCGTTCTCTTGTGCCCGTTATAGAAAAACTAACCCCGCCAACACGACTGAGACGTAGTCTAAAAACATTATTTACTGCAATTATTTTTTCACTCGCCGCGGGTTTATCTGCTACCCTTATCCTTACATGCGTAAACTACCAAGATAATGTAAATAGTCCCGCCTATTACTTTTCTCAAACCATAATTCATCAACTTTATTTTTGTGGATTTATTCTTGGGCTTTATCGTGGTTTCTTGGCCGTAAAAAAACCTCAATGGCGTTTACTTCCTATCAGCGACCAAGGGGCACAAGCGATAAGCTTGTTACCAAATTTATATGCTTTAATGATTTTTTTGCTTGGTATTGTTAAATATATTAATACGGCTAGCAACATTAGCTCTATAGGTCAACAACTCTCCAATGGTTTATTTACTTGTCTCGCAAGTTTACTTTTTATAGCTATACCCATAAGACTACGCAAAATTGGGCATGAACATTTAAATCGTTCTACCAAAAAAAACTTAGACATTCGTTTTATTGCGATCGCTATAGGACTTCCTATTTTTAGCGTAACAAGCATTATTGCCATTTTAATTGGTTACAATCATCTTGGTTATTCCATGTGTGTCTGGCTTAACTGGGTCATTTTGGTATGCAGTGCTTTAAGCCTCTTTAAAATATTGCTCAACGACATTACCAGTTTAATGCTAGATCCCCATCGCTGGTTGGGGAAAAAATTACAAATTTTAGGAGTACGTCCTCAAAGCATGGAACAACTATCCACAGTAGTTAATGGATTCATTTCCCTGCTAACCATTGTTCTTATCCTTGCCTCTGTTGTGTCTCCTGGCAATTTTGATCTCTTGGATTTTATCGATAACCTTACGCATACGTTAACCACACAAAAAATTGGTAGTTTCACTCTTTCTTTTTCAACTATCTTTCAAGCGTTGCTTGTCTTAGTGATTGGTTTATACTGCATCAAAGTGGTTCGTAAGTGGCTTAACGAAAAACTATTTCCCAAAACCTCACTTGATAGTGCAACTCAAAATTCCATTGATACTATATTTAATTATTGTTGCTGGGTTGGGGTTGCAATTATCTTTCTATCTATACTAGGCGTAACAACGCAAAACATTACCTGGATTATCAGTGCATTATCTGTTGGTATTGGTTTTGGCCTACAAGCTATTGTACAAAATTTTGTTTCTGGATTAATCTTGCTTGCAGAAAGACCAGTGCGTATTGGTGACGTCGTTACGATAGGTGGCTCTAAAGGAACGATAATGAGCATCAAGGTTCGTGCAACCGAAATACAACTACCGGATTTATCTACTTTAATAGTTCCAAACTCACAACTTATTACGTCTTCTGTGCAAAATTCCACTCGCAGCCGTAATCTTGGTGTCGTTTCCGCCAAACTACCAATTATTTCAATCAAACACCTTAATGCTTCACGAGAATTAATCCTTAATATTATGAAGAAGCATCCTGAAGTGGTAGACTCACCAGAACCCAAAGTACTAGTGGATAGTATAACAGAAACAGCTTTAATGATCTCTATTACTTGTTATGTTAACCAGTCCAGCAATGTTGATATTGTTCGTAGTGAAATTTTTTCTCAGTATCTTAATTCTATTAATGAACTCGCTTCTAATGGCTACAAACTTGATGATAGCCACACTACCGACTAGAATTGATAATAGAAAATAATCCATAAAATCTTTAGGAATCAGCAATTATAGCAAAATTATTATATCCCTTGGCTTGTAAACGATAGCAAGCTTGAGCCGATCGTATTCCACTTTTACAAACAAAAACGATACGGCTCGAAAAAGGAAAACTATAATGTTCTACCTCCTGCGGAAGCAAACGTATCGCGTGCTCCGTAACCGTCTTGGGAGCCTCTTCTTTACTTCGCAACTCAACCACAAAATCATTCTTATTAATATCCTGATGATCAATAAAACGTATCGTTGGCTCTTTTGGTTCTTTTTCTTCATCAAAACAAAATTGATTCAAACGCCATGTTAAACCATCAACAGATATAAATTGGCCTAAGGGCGAAATTGGAAAATCAAGAATCACGTTCAAAGCCATTTGAGCTTGTATCGAACCCATTAGCGAAACTATGGGTCCCATCACACCAACTGTATTACAATTCCCATCCCCAGGAACTATTTTAGGGAAAAGAGCGCGATAACTTGGTGCCTTCCCACAAAACCCACCTACATATCCTTTATACCCAATAACCGAGGCAGCGATGAGAGGAATAGACAAACGTTTGCAAACATCTGATAGCGTATAAGTGACCATGTAATTGTCGGCTGCATCGATAACCAAATCCATATTTTCTAACACAGAATGTACAGTTTTTGGGGTTAATTTAGTTAAGCAACTGTCAATATGACAAAATGGATTTTGCTTAGCCAAACTGATCTTAGCACAATCAACTTTGTTTTTTCCTATATCCTCCATACGATACAAAATTTGTCGATGCAAATTGCTTTCCTCGATACGATCATGATCGCACAGACGTAAAAAACCAATGCCAGCCCCACTAAGCAAAGGTAAAACGGTGCTTCCTAATCCACCGCAACCCACAACTAAAACCCTTGCTTTCGTAAGTTTTCTTTGTCCTACTTTCCCTATACCCTCTAAGCACATTTGGCGTTTATAGCGTTCCATATTAATCTTTCCTATACAATAACTAACCATTCTTTACAGCGTGCAACTGGATCAGGGGCTTGATGAATATCTGTAACCACGGCCACACTGTCTGCGCCAGCAAAAAAAACATCTTTTGCACGTGCAGGCGTTAGCCCACCAATAGCGACGAGAGGTATGGATTGTATTTTGTTCTTCCAAACCCTGACGCGCTCGAGTCCTTGGGGCTGCCATTTCATTTTTATAAGTAATGTTTCATACACAGGTCCTAAAGCCACATAATTGGGATTTAAGGCTAGGGCACGTTTCAACTCATGATGATCATGCGTCGATATACCAAAACGAACCTGTGCAAGACGTAACGCCTCAAAATCAGCGGTTTGTAAATCTTCCTGACCAAGATGAACAAAATTGATTCCCAAATCTAACGCTAAATGCCAATAATCATTTAAAACCAACTGAACCTTATAAAATTGACAGCAATGAAGGGCAGCTTTTATTTGGCTTTTAAGTTCGACCTCAGAAGTGTTTTTGATGCGCAGTTGAATAAGCTTAACCCCCAAAGGGGCTAGTTGCTCAATCAATCTTACAGAATGCGTGATGAGGTAAAACCGTTCCATTTTCAGATCAATTCCGCAAGACCATAAGCCGGTGTCGACGCTTCAGCCATATCACGTTTTTCCATCAACCCCGCATGATAAGCTTTTCGTCCAGCAACAATCGCCTCCCCAAACGCTTGGGCCATTTTTATCGGATCTTTGGCCTTAGCAATTGCTGTATTGAGCAAAACCCCGTCAAAACCCATTTCCATAGCTTCCATAGCTTGGCTTGGAGCACCAAGCCCAGCATCAATAATTAAAGGAGTTTTAGGAAAATAAGCACGCATAGATTTCAATGCTTCTTTGTTACGTAGCCCTTGCCCAGAACCTATTGGGGCACCCCAAGGCATCAGTACCTGACAACCAACCTCTAATAATTTTTCTCCGACAATTAAATCGTCTGTCGTATACGGAAAAACCGAAAACCCTTCCCTGCATAAAATTCGTGCCGCTTCAACCAAAGCAAAAGGATCTGGCTGTAATGTATCTGCATGACCTATCACTTCTAATTTAATCCAATTGGTATTAAACACTTCTTGTGCCATATGTGCCGTCGTTACTGCCTCTTTGACGGTAAAGCACCCTGCTGTATTGGGTAAGAACTTTTTATTTACCTCTTCAAGCAACTGACGGAATACGCCTCCTCCAGCCCCTTCACGCCTTAGGCTTACGGTAATGATGTCGGTTTGTGACGCTGCTATAGCCTTTGATAATAGTTCAGGTGAAGGATAGCATGCTGTCCCTAATAAAAATCTTGAACCGGGATTAAAATCGTAAAACACTGTGATTACCCCCCTTGCATAGGAGATAAAACTTCAATCTTAGCATCCTCATATAAGTTAAACGTTGAATATTCTCGTCTTGGTACAAAATTACCATTTACTGCGCTTGCAACACAGGTTGGATCTATTCCACATTCTTCAAAAAGCGCAAATAAGGTTCCGACATCGGTTTCAACTGTTTTTCCATTTAAGTAAATTTTCATGATTTCGATTCCTGAGAGATATAGTTTAGTAATTGATTTGCCATATAAGGAGCCAGCAAATAACCATGACGATACATGCCATTTACAAAAAAACACCCTTCTTGGTATTCAATTTTGGGCATGTTGTCAGGATAAGCTGGACGTAATCCCGTTCCTGTTTCAATAATACGCGCTTCGGCAAAGGCAGGATGAATAGCGTAAGCCGAGCTTAACATTTCAATTAACGCCCTTGCACTGATAGGACTGGTATCATAGCTTTCAACCATGGTCGTACCCAACATATATTGACCATTATGACGTGGTACCAAATAACATAAGGCACGAGGGTGAAGAAGGCGTATAGCTCTTTTTAAATTAACGTCTGGACATTCAAAGTTAAGCATTTCACCTCGAACCGCTCTTAAATTTGAAATATTTTTAGCTGCGCGAATACCTGTACAATCAATAATATTACCCGACGGTTTTTGAGTATGAAAGTCAACGCCCGATGCAATCAACTTTTGGCGCAACTCATCTAAAGATAATCTTGGATCAAGGTGAGCTTCTTTTGGAAAATATAACCCTTTTGAAATATGACCTTTTAAATCGGGTTCTAAGTCTGAAGGATCAACCCATTCGTTCTCTTCTGTCATTTTTGCAAAACGAATAAGCTCCGCTGCATCTCGTGGAGGTGCCAGCACTAAACTACCATTTTTATGAACACTGGACACATGTTTGTCCCACCATTCAATGGCATTAATCCCCTGTTCTACGACTTCTTTAGATGCACTTTCTTGCTCACAATACGGTGCTAGCATTCCTCCCGCCAAATAGGACGCAGAAGGAACCGTAGGATCTTCAATAACCTCAATAGATTCACCTTTTTCGTGCAACACTGTAGCCACGCAAAGACCTGCGACTCCACTACCTATAACAGACCAATTCCTCATTTCATCCTGTCCAACTTTAATTAGGTATATTAAATACACCCTAAATGAATACGTTAAGACCCAGTGAAAGACAAAAAACGAATTGATCTATAGCAGAACACGGTTAAATCTATAGACTTGTTCTTCCTACGCCAGCATCATCTGGATCAGGTTAAAGGGTCGCCGAACTTATACAAAATCATCTATCGGCCTCTCAGTCTCTTATATGAGACTCCCCTGACAAAAGTGTTCTTAAAAGCATATTCAATTAAAACATTAAGTCAATCAAGCAAAATAAAAATTTACTGTTCGTGCTAGGCTTTAATACAAAATTTTTTTCATTAATGTACGAAGTTCCACCAATACATCTTGCTCAAAAAAAGGATTTTTTTTTGCCCAAGCTAATGTTCGCCAGGATGGATGCGGCAAAGGAAAAAACTGAGGAAGATAACTTCTAAAATTTTGTACACGCTCTGTTAATTTTCCTTTACCCAACACATAGTTTTGAGCATAGGATCCTACCAATAACGTAAGCTGAATATCAGGAAGGTGGCGTAATAATTGCTCACGCCACTGAGGCGCACACTCTTTACGGGGTGGTTGATCACCTCCTTTTTCTAAACGACCTGGATAACACAAGCCCATGGGGATAATGGATATTAACTCTTTATTGTAAAACGTTTCTCTATCAATTTGTAGCCATTCCCTCAAACGATCGCCAGAAGGATCATTAAAGGTAATACCACTTTCATGAGCTAACGTTCCTGGAGCTTGTCCGGTAATAAGCAAACGAGTCTTCGGAGATTCAATCTGTAAAATCGGCTTAGGTCCTAGAGGCAATCCTGTACAAATATGACAGGCACGAATATCATCCAACAAAGCTTTCAATGATTGTGATCTCATTTAAACGCTACTCATCTCTCAAAATTTTATTTACAAACTCTGGCACAAGTAACGTTGCAGGTCCAAAATAGCTTTCGTTAAAACGAGACGTTCCAAGGGATGCTTCTAAATTTAGTTCAACCGTACGAGCATGTTTTGGTACCAAATTAACAAAACCTGCCGCAGGGTAAACGACCCCTGAGGTTCCGACTGCAATAAAGAGGGTACATGATTTTAATGCCTGTTGTATTTCGTCCATAAAATAAGGCATTTCACCAAACCAAACTATATCTGGTCTTAATTGGGTTTTTCCGCATTGTGGACAGACTGTATCTACAAAACAGGGGGTATGCCATTCCGTTTTTAAATAACATGCAGTACAATATACCTTGTTCAATTCTCCATGCATATGAATGACGTTATGACTGCCTGCTTTTTCATGAAGATCATCAATGTTTTGGGTGACTAATAAGAATTCCGCTTTAATTTTTTTACATTCAATCGCTTTTTCAAGTTCTGCCAAAGCAATGTGCGCGTTGTTAGGTTTGACACTAGGTAAATCAGTCCTTAAACGATTATAAAATTCATGAACCTTCTGAGGATTTTTTTGAAAACCTAAAGGTGAACAAACTTCGTCCATACTGTATTTAGACCAAATACCGTTTGCATCCCTAAATGTATCGAGACCAGATTCTTTACTAACCCCTGCTCCAGTTAATATAACAATCTTTTTCATAGGCTTTGTCCTCTAG
>NZ_CAWUGZ010000111.1:0-38323 GCF_963921845.1 Commensalibacter sp. Nvir
AAGTAAGATAATAAAAAACATAGTTTTTTTGCTTAGATAATTATAAGATAATTGGTTATTCTCATACAATTCCAAACAGATGTTTTATTAAAATAATTAAAAAGATAAAATTTATTCGAGAATTTGAAGCGTGTAAGTGATGTTTAAATTTAGGAATACATGCCGTTTTGCATCAATATTTAATTTCATAACAAATTAGGTTATAATCGTATACTAAATTAATATGTATAAACAGCAATCATACTAACGGATTACTTTATTAATTGTAGTATTTTGAAAAAATGTGACGAATAATTTAGCGGACGTAAAGTAAAATTAATACGGCAAAAGCGTTACTCTTGGTGAACAAACAAACACGATTTCATGTCAGGTAATAAAAGGCAAAAAATTATATTTTCGACCTAGATTTTTAAACAATGTATTTTACCGGTTGATACTCTTTTGGCTCTTAAATATAGCTTTGTAATGGATTATTTTTTTGCTAAGGATGCTCTCATAAATCTGAAATAACTACTCTATCGTCTATAATAGATAGTTGTGAATATAAGCATTTTTAACTAAGAGTGCTGCTCATTTCATAAAGCAAAATATGCTTTTTAATTTACTTAGGTTGTTTTTTTATTTTAATCTTTATTTTTTTTGGAGAATTCGTTATTTCGAGCATAACACTGTTACTATAAATCTAAAGTAGGTTTTTCTAGATAAAAAAGCTTTGTCTATCAATATTAAGCCGAGATGATCTCTTTTAAATTTAAATAAATAGCAATTTTTTCATAAAACTGTTTTGCATTTTTATGTAATTTAGAGATAAATTTTGTGTTATTAAAAAGGACTGTTTCGTTTATGAATTATTATAAAATCAATTTAATTTTAGGCATAATGTTGGTTTTAATTGCGTTTTTTATGTATTTAGGTAGTCATATAGACGTGCCTTTAAGTACGTTTTTTCTCTTGCCTGAATCAAAGCATTTAGTTTTTATAACTAAGGAAATTTCTAACACTGGCTCTGTTGTTTTTACAATGGGTGTGGGATTGTTCTTGACAATAATTTTATGGGTCAAAAAGAGAACGGTAGATGCTATTTGGTTTTTTTTAACACTTGCTTCGTCTAGAATTTTCTTTTCTTTAGCAAAATTATTATTTTTGAGGCATAGACCTGTTTTTGATCATCCTTTCGTTCACGCTTTAAACTACAGCTTTCCTAGCGGGCATTCTGCAAATGCTTTGGTTTTAGTATTGGCGAGTTTTATTGTCTTTAATCGCATGAACATGTTAGTAAAATTATGTTTTTTGGGTTGGGTTTTATTAGTAAGTTGGTCACGTTTAGCTTTGGGGGCGCATTGGACGAGTGATATAATAGCTGGATGGGGAGGTGGATTGCTGTGGATGGCGTTGGCTTATCGCATGAGAGAAATTATGTTTTTAACGTATTTGCGAAAAAAATATGCTTTGAAATAGTTTTTATTTTTAAGAAATTTTTGATTATAGAAGGTATAAAAAATAATTTTTCATACGTGTTAAGGAGTTTTAATTTAAAAAAATATGAAAAGGGATGGTATAAATAAAAATTGAACTGTTATTTTTTGTTTTCTATGTTTTGTATAAATTTCTCGAGCTCTTCATGATGCAAAAGAAAAACTTTCGCACTATATGCAAGTTGTCGAGCAGATTTGGTATACGGTGCATTAGAGACAACAGCTGCGTAGTGCGCAAAATAAAATGTTTTGGCCGTATTTATTTGTTGTACTGCATTATTACCTACAGGTTTATTGTATAATTTACATTGTAAAACTATTTTTACACCATTTTTTTCAGCCTCAACGTCTGCACCTTGATCACAACTGCTTTGTGTTGTTTTAGCGTTCCAACCTAGATCTATTAACTTTTTTGCACAAAAAGATTCATAATCGTAACCGGTCATGTGAGGATCAAAAATAATAGGGTTTTTCTTAAGTTTGTTTGCTTTATCTCTATTATTGCGATAATTAATCGTAACTTTATCAATTATTTTTCTTAAATCCTTATTAAAAAGTAAAAAATAATCCGATAGGTTATTTTCCTTTAAAATTGGTTTAATTTGTTTTGAGATAAAAAAATCAATTTCTTTGTGCCATCTGTCAACTTTGAGCGTACCATAATGGTCAAAATAGATTAGTTGTTCGCGTCGAATATAAAGTTTTTGTATGTGTTTGAATATTTCATTTTTGCAGATTTGAAAAGCTTTTTTGCGTTTTTTATAGCGTCTAATTGGTGGGATTGCCATAAAAAGACAATAGATAAAAGGTAAACTTAAAAAAGCAATAAACAGATTTTTTTTTGTTTTTTTGTGCACATTATAGGTTTTAATCTTAGTAACTATACTATCTTTAATGGTGTGCACAGTACTTATATAAGATGAAGATTTATCAAAAGTTTGATTTTTGGACTGAACCACATTGAAGGGAGATGGTAAATTTTGAATGTGTTCTTTAGAAATAGTATTCAAAGCAGAAGCTACGGAACGCGATGATCCTTCAAGCGATAGGCGAAATTGAATTTTATCGTAAGCTATATAAGCTTGGTTACAAAATGTCAGTTGATGTACAAATTTTTTCAATTCTTTGGATGTAAATGCGTATGAAAATGTTTTTTGTTTTCGCTCAGGCTGAATGGAATTTGCAGTTAGAGTCAGTTTTGATTTGCCTATAAAAAAATTTAATTGATCAATGGATAATTTAGTATTGTTAATGTTCCATAAAAAAACTTTAAGTACTGCTGGTTGAGAAGGTTTTAATACTAAACTGGTTTTGATTTGATTTTGTTGACTGACAATGCTTAATTCATGATTTATAGGGTTAACTTTAGTTGTCCAGTAATTA
The DNA here is from genome assembly GCF_963921845.1 of Commensalibacter sp. Nvir. Classification (NCBI taxonomy): domain Bacteria; kingdom Pseudomonadati; phylum Pseudomonadota; class Alphaproteobacteria; order Acetobacterales; family Acetobacteraceae; genus Commensalibacter; species Commensalibacter sp. Nvir. The sequence continues at coordinate 2,859 of NZ_CAWUGZ010000111.1, forward strand.
AAATTATAAGTTGTGTTAGAAGCAGCAAAGTGAAACGATGTTGAAATTAAAAGAGCACAACACACAACAAAAAAAAGCTTTTTCATAAAATCGTCAATAGGCAGTCAAATATAAAGTTGGAAATGTAGTATAACAATACAGCACGTTTTGTTAATTCACAGTTTTTAAAATTTTACAATATTTATTTGATAAATAGAACAGTAGGTAATTATTTAAAATTATGAGTTATATATTTCAGATTGGCTTGGATAAATAACTATATGTTTGAATAAGTAAATGTTGTTAGCAACCGCAAAATGCCATCCATAAAGTTTGTTTGAGCATACGTTTTAAGCAATGATTAAGCATTTAATTAGTTTTATATAGAGAGAAAAATTAAATAAATTTAAAAAAAATAAAAAGGATGCTTAAAAGGGATATTGTTAACCAAATGAAACTATAACAGTTTTTATAAGAGAGTTAATGTTTCTATTTCATATTTACTTCGTATTGTTCTATGAAATAGCACAGAGCGATCATGGCGACGATTGTAAAGCGGAATGGTTCGTGGCGGGCGATGGTGCGTCGGAAGGGGCATCATCATTACGCTACGTTTGATACAAAAGCAGAAGCGGAGCGTTGGGCGTATTCAGTAGAGTCGTCATTATTATCTGCGGAAGTTTTGACTTCCTCGCCAGCGCGCGTGCGGGATGTTGCTTCTGTGCCCAGCATGGTGGAACTGTTTAAACGGTATAAGCAAACGGTTTCATCGTATAAGTGAGGGTTTCGGTGGGAGCGGATACGTTTGGAAAGCCTGAAAAAAGACCTTCTTTTTCATCGTTCCGTGACGTCGTTAACCAACCAGCACATGGCGCAATGGCGTGACAAGCGCTTGTTGGAGGTTTCGGCGTCTACGGTTAATCGAGAACTTAATTTAATTTCTGCCGTTTTGACCACGGCGTTAAAAGAATGGGGGGTTGCGCTTACGGGTAATCCTGTCCGATCCATCAAACGCCCTGCCAATCCCAAATCGCGTAGTCGGCGAGTGAGTAGGGAAGAACAAGACATTATAGCCAAACACTTAGGATGGGATGGGTGCAGTGAACCGCGCACATCGTCGCAGTGGACGGCATTTGCCTTTTTCTTAGCCATCGAAACCGCGATGCGACGGGGGGAGCTTACTTCCATACGTTGGCAAGATGTACATTTGGAACGGTCGTATATTCATCTTGAAACGACCAAAAATGGCGAAGAACGGGACGTTCCCTTGTCTTCAAAAGCAAAGAAATTGCTTAGGCTGCTCTCGGCAAAGGCACGCCATGAGCCCCTTATTCCCGTTAGCCCAGATGTTTTAACGTCTTTATTTCATAGGGCAACGCGCCAAGCAGGGTTAATCGATTTGCGCTTTCACGATTCAAGGCGAGAAGCGACCACACAATTATCCAAAAAACTTTCAAACGTGTTGGAACTCTCTGCCGTTACGGGCCATAAATCCCTAAATATGTTGAAAATTTATTACAAACCCCATGCCTCTGAACTCGCAAAAAAATTAGAGTGAACGCCTTGACCCTAACGTTTGGTAAAGCAGTGGATAGGCATAAGAAATAGAGGCACAAAAAGAGTAAGGCAACGATTCGCTAGCGACATAAAAGCAACCACGCATAAACGTCAAGTCCACACAAGGCGTCGCATTGTTTGAATATATATTCCCTTAGCGTCAAAATTGGATCATCCTATAGCGTGGTAGGCGCTATTTGAGATCGCCGGTTGTTTTTTTGGCTCGACAAGATTTAGGGAAGGAAGCGATCGCATAAAAACCCGAGCGACCCCGCTATATCTAGAATAAGGCAGTGGTTTAAACAACGAAGCGTTAAAGGGTGGGTAAGCCCAATGCAGGGTTGCGGTTTTGGGTTTGCGGAAACTGGTCATATATACTCGATAAGTTTCCTAAGAAGATAAAAGCCCACACCAAATCGCGGTACAAACTATAGGCAGTATCGCGACGATAGGATTGAAACAGACTGGCGTTAAAAGCGCTTCTTTGTGAACAATGCCATGCAATGCACCCAAAATCACTAAAATATTTTGGGAAAACTAGTGAAAAACGATGGAAGCTACATCCCAAAACATAATCATCCTTGGATCAAACTTGGGTTTTATAGCAACCCTAAGGATACGGTTTTCGGAATCACTACAGGGTAAGAGAATACGTAAACAATATGGTTGTTTTTAATCGTTTTGTTCACACTCGAAGTTTATACGTTTGTACGCTGCATTGTAGCTATAATGGCTTGCTTTAAGGGGGGGGGATTTTATGAACGAAAAAGAGCAAAAATACCTTATATTTTAATTATAGTTGCTTGGAGCTGGAATAACTATTTAGAGAAACTTTAACGAATTGACTTTAAAAAAACGTTGATCCGTTGCGTTAAGGCCAAAAATGGAAGGCATAAAAAAGCTCAGTAGGCGATCTTCCTAAAGAAATATACTGTGAATAGCGTTGCATTGTATAAAGCGTGACAGAACGTTAAAACGATGTGTTGTAAATTTTTGCCTTGTTATATGGCGACGGGGATTGCCGTCGGCTCCCCGTAGAATGTCCGATCCTTTTATAGATCTTTAGGATAATTTTTATAATCCTTCCAATTAAACGCAATGCCTTGGTTGATACATTTCATTCAGCATACTCTGTTTAAACAATAGAAAATGCGTTGCAATTAACATAAAATGTGTATCGAAAGGGTTAAAATTTAGCACAAGTTTAACCCATAATGTTGTTAAAAAAGGGGGGATGAAGGCTTAAAACACTGAGGTTCAACGAACGTTTGGCTTATATTTTGAATTAACAACATGGCATACGGTGCAGATTTCTTTTAAAGGAGTCTGCACTTTTTTTTTGCGTAGTGAGGGGGTCCATCCTTACCTTGAAAACTGTGCCACTTTTAGTTCGGTATAGTTATGAAAAAATTAAGAGGGATGGAGGCTGCAGTAACTTGACAGAGCGTTAACTTTGTAAAAGTGGTGTCTATGTTGGCAATTTTAGAAAATTACTCGATATTTGCTCGTTTTGCCTCTTTTGTAAGGTAAAGTTCGAGGAGTATCTAAACGCGATAGCCGAACGTTTTGTTGGAAAACTTGGATTTAGCGTGCATGAATCGCGTTCATGGTAAGGAATAGATGTGGCTTTTTGCCCATTGAAGGTAAATTATTAAGCGATATCAAACGCTGTGTGGTTAATTGGAGCGATTTATGCCGCGCGTATTATCCCCATAGACTATGTTAATGCCTACCCATTTTATGGTTAAATAATATGGGAGCAAGTCGTTCGTTGCTTGGGGTTTTGACAGGGTATTTTCAGTTTTTTTTCTTAAAAATATGCAGCGGATCCTATCGTGCCAACGTATGAAGTCCCAAAATTAAATGGATATCCCTAATTCAATTCTATAAGAGTTTAACTCAAAATAAAAAATAGCGATGAACGCTTTGCCCAACCCATTAACATACCAGAGTGCAACGTAATAGATTGTTTAGCCCTGGGTTCGGCGTTGCGGATCGTCCTGTTTAAACCTAAGGGGGGCTTGAGCGATTCACCAAAAAAACCCTTAATACTTATCGGTACGTTGCAGAAAGATTGTTTTTGACAAGGGGAAGTCGAAAATTGTTCTGCCCAACCCATCACCATACCAGAGTGCAATGCAATAGGTTGTTCAGCGGAGGGTTCGGTGTTGCAAATCGCCCTGTTTAAACCTAAGGGATGCTTGAGCGATTCACCCAAAAACTTTAATACTCATTGATGCGTTGCATGAAAGATTGCCTTTGAACATGGAAAAGCGAAAATTGCTTTACCCAACAAGTTGCTAAAATGCAACACAATAATATTTTTATTTAAACTAATTTTCTAGGTCTGCCTTTCCTTGGTACACGGAGTTCATGGGACCGATTGGCCAACCACGTCTTGATGGCAGGCAAATACCATGCCGGTCTGCCCATGGTGGCAATGCGAGGGGGTAACTTGTGGGGTTCTTGTGTAATTAAGCGTTTAATGGTTGAAATTTTGTAGGGTAAAATGTGTGAAAGTTCTTCAATACCAATAACTCTATAGTCGTCCATTGGGTTGCTCCTTGATGCGTTGCACAAGCTCGGACACGCGATAGCCAAGCCAAAAGCAACACATGTTGATACCTAAAAATAATAAAATCATGGGAAACCACGCGGATAAAATTGTAGGACATAGAACGAAAACCTGGGCTTCGTTTACTGTCGTTTCCAAAAGGGTCTCTCTAATTGTTGGAGTTGCGCCTTCGCTTGACGAGCAATGTCCAGGCATTGTTCGGCATGATGCGGTAAGCTATAGCGATAGCGGTCCGCTTGAAGGGTTTGAAACTGTATTTGTTGAGTAAGCGTGCTCTTCAAGGTTTGGATGTGTTCCGCTTTATCGTGAAGTCGTTTGAAAAACAGGCAATAGAGTTTAAAAAAAATAGCCATAAAAAAACTCCTTAAGCAAAAAATAGGCAGGCCTGGGTGAGCTTTTAAGAAAGATAAAGTGAGGGTGTAAGGCTCGCTCTAAGTTCATAGTGCGTAATGATAAAGCTCATTAGGCCTATTAAATGTAAGATATACTTACATAAAAGTCAAGACAAATGTAAGTAGAGTTTACCATAATATGCGTTAAATATATTTCGGTAAGATAAATATCTTTCCTCCGACCCATAAAAAACAAAAAAATACTCATTTAATTATTAACATATATTATCAAATATTAATACTTTATTAAATTTATTTCTTGCACTGCGAAAGGGTTTCCAGTTAAAGAAAACGATTCTTCAACTGGATTCGCGTTGCCACAATTTCAAACCCTTACAAAGTGGTTTGAATTGCTGTGTTCAGTATGATTAGAAATGAGATCGGAGAAAAAAAATGTAGCCTAATCCTTAATGTTCTATTTTTTTTTATCGCTCGCATCCAACATTAATTTAAGAAAAAGCTCGGCTTTTGTGGGCTCCATATTGCGATAAGCATACAGCAAAAGCGCCTCTTGGTCGTTCAATGCGCGTGCAGGCATTTCTTTATTTTGGTCTTCGGTCAACCAATCCAAGGTTACATTAAAAAAATTAGCAGTGGCCATAAGAGTCTCCCTTCCGGGATATTCTCGACCATTTTCAATCGCTGTCAAAAAAGGGCGCGAGACCCCTATGGCTTCAGCGACCTCAATTTGGGTTAATTTTTTCTCTCTTCTTAATTGTTTTAATTTAGGTCCCAACAGTTGCATAGGTTTATAAGAGGTTAATTTGTGAGAGGAGGGGATTGTTTGTCTTACCTTTGTTCTTGACTAATAAGTAAGTATGGCTTACATAAAGAAAGCACGTATCTACGATTGAGTCGCCATGTTTAAGACTCGGGGGCTCTAGGTTTTGTTTCTTATCCTTTAGGGGTAATCTCATGCCTATTTATCCTTTACCGTTTTTAAGCCGACCATTCTTTCAACGTTTTCTTTGTATTGACACATGCCTTCGATGCTTACCCGTTGGTAAAGCATACGCAATGACGAACCCAATTCACATAGCGGCTGCTTTGCCAAGGATTCGGCCAATAAATCCAGAATATTCAATAGCGTATACGAAGGAACGTGCAAACCTAAATGTATTTTTTCAGTCTTTTAAAAGAAAAAAATTTATTTTTCAATTAAAACGAATAGGAAATTTAATCGGTGTTGTCACTCCTTTATTCAAATGAATGCTTTGAATATGTTTAAATTTTTAATAAATAAGACAACTTTACTTCATTACTATACTAAATTTTAGTTTAAGGGAGCCCACCAAAAATTATTTTAGCAATTTTGCTGTAACCCTATTGATGACAATGCGCAATCCAAAGGTTAGGGGGTTCTCATTATGAAAAAAAATTATCTTTCAAAAAATCATAACTGCTATTTTGTAGCGATTATACATTTCAAGGATCGGTGTTTGGCAACTTCGATTCTCAGAGTGACTCTTTTACGGAAGTTATATTCATGAATACAGTGCCAGAGGAAAAACTAATTGTAAAGTTGTATCCCGACGATTGGTTTTATAACAAGCAAATTTTTATATCATCTTATGCTAGAGAAGTTCTTTTAAGTTTAAATTGTTTTTTATATTTAATGAAAATTAGACCGTGGGATCATTTTTTTTATGAAATCTCGCTATCCTCTCTTATCGAAGTGGCGGGATTGGATAAACAGACCGTGTTGGAAGCCATTAATGAGCTTATTTACCATCACGTCCTTGCTCGGCAATCGGAAAATGTCGTGTGCTTTTATAAAAAAGGGCAACGATAATGAGCCGCATTCGTAGCATTCATCCAGGGTTTTGGAGCAATTACAAAACCATTCAAACGTCTGCGTATGGACGCCTATTGTTTTTAGGTTTGGGAAATCTGGCGGACGATTCTGGAATTTTTGAATGGCATCCCAAAGCGTTAAAATTGCAAATTTTACCGAACGATCGTGTCAACATTACCTTGTTGTTGCGCGAGCTGTTGGATAAAAAATGGATTGAAACGTATTATGTGGAAGGGGTTCAATACGGAAAAATACTTAATTTCCGTCGCTGGCAATCGCCCAAATCCCCCGTTTATAAATATCCAGACGAACGAGGGTATTTTCCCCCTGAAGGGTTTGCGACCAAGCTAAAACCTCACAAGGCCCCTTCTAATGCGCCGCAAGCCCCTTCTTGCTCTGAAAAGACCTCTACTATGAATGGGTTAGCCAAAAACCTTCCCCTAGGAGAGGAAAGGAGTGGAATAGGATGTACAGACTCTTCCCCTGCAGCCCCCAAAATTTATTTACCTAAACACTGGATGCCCAGCGAATCCGATCGTTTGTACGCGCTTACGTTGGGGTTGACGTTTCCAGAGCTGTTCGAGGATTTTTGCCAGCATTGGCGACAAAAAGAACAGGAACAAGATCCTAAAGGTCAAAAAAGTGATTGGTCTTTAACGTGGAAACGGTGGTGTCGTCGCTCTAAAACTTGGCAGCAACATACGCAACCCCCACCTCTGCGAGGCAAACGGGACGTTATCCCTGCAAAAAGCAAAACCAGTAACCTTTCATGGATGGTGGATCAATTTACATTAGGGAAGGAACAAAATAATGGATAACAATTGTCAACCCTATCCTACCCCCTCGGTTATCCCTTCTGTTGAGCTGTGTCGCCGGTATCGTTGCGAGGGGATGAGTGATCTTATCGTGTATCACCCCCCCACACCCTTGAATACCCCCCAGCAGATTCAACAAGCACACCAGCGTTTAAGTTATTTATTAGAGAATATGAAACGTTTGGTCACGCTGCGACAGATTGAACAGACCTTTAGCTTGGTCAACGCGTTGGTTGCAAATCCTTTGGGAAAAGAGGAATTCGAATTTAAAGTCAACGTTATTTTCGCTGTGTTTGCCGATAAACCCGCCTGTCTTTTTCATGCGGACACGTCAAAAAAACTGGCAACGTGCAGTCGATTTTTCCCATCGGGTATGGAAATAAAACACATTATAGAGCAACAAGAGCAAGCCTATCGCCAAGAGATTGAGACCCTTAGGCAACAGATTAAGCACGCTTCGGCTGCGGCAAAATATACATCGTCCGTTGATCATACGTCCGCACAGGACACCCACAACGAACGAATATTTCAACGCAATCTTAAACGGTTAAAGCAAGCGTTTGCCCCGGTTGATGCGTTAAGTAGCAACATTCAAAAACAGCTTGACGTTTATATTTCAAAACAAGGATTTCCATCCAATATTCCCAAATTTATTGAGTATTTACATCATTTGTCTGCTCACCTACACGATCGTCAATTGATCGATACGATTGAGGAAAAAATACATGCCTTGCAACAAGTAGAACACCAACTCAAGCAACTGTCCGCTCTTGGCGTTTTATAGAGCAGAATGCCCTTAAATTTTCATTATGGATGGCTTTTATTATGGCTAGAAAGAACAAAAGAAAATCATTTCTTCCTGCGTTGGTCATACAAGCAGGCCTGCAAACACGGTGGAGACGGGGCGAATTAGCGGTGGTAGAAATGAAGGATGAGGACGCGCCGCAGAAAAAAGTCACCCGCTTAAAACGACAATCTTCGATTGATCAAATGGTTCATAGAGGCGTCATCAGTAGCGTCCAACACGATTACGCGGAACGTTATGCCATTTTATGCGAAAAAGCATGTGGGCGGACCCAAGATCGGTATGCAACAATGCAATGGATACGTTCCGCTCATCCACAATGGGAACCCAGCCCGGTCCAGCAAGAGGCGTATAAAAAATTATTTTTAATTTGGTCAGCCATTGGCAATTACCATTGTCGATTTTTAGATCTGATCGTCTTGGAAAATTATAGTTCAAAGCAAATTGCAGAAAAATTTCATCTCAATTACCAATGCGTTATCGGTCAAGTCTTGTCCACGTTTATCTTATTACAGCAAGTTTTTGAGAGGTATTTTGACTGTCGCTCGCATAATCGTTTGCAAAGTTAATAGGTTTATGGTATTTTATTACTAGAATGGATTTATTATATCAATATTAATGATCTTTTAAAACGACAATGCTTTGCCTTTACCCGTAAGGGCAGGGTTGCAGAACCAAAGGCATTATTGGTGTGTCTATGGGTCGCTCTGTCAAATATACTCAATCTCTTGTCGATCAATTTTGTGAAGGTCTTTCCCAAGGAAAGACCTTACGTTCGTTGTGTGCCGGTGATTCGATGCCCAGCCACACCCAAGTACGCAGGTGGTTGCAACAGAAAGCGGATTTTCAACGTCGGTATCGCCAAGCCATTGAAGAGTCAGCGGAAAATTTCGAAGCTAAAATTTTAGAAGAAGTGGAAGCCTTGACGGCTGACAATGCTCGCGTGGCTCAGATCAAAATTAACACATGGTTCAAGATTATGGGCCAGCGTAATCCAAATCGGTACGGGGAGAACAAAAAAAGTGAGCCCCCTTTTACTCCAATAAAAACCGTGCAAGAGATGACGGATGAAGAACTACAACATTGTCTTAATGATACGCTAACGCAAGCGAGAAATCGGGAACAAGAGGGGTCAGGTTTTGAATAGTAAGGCGGGTTAAATAGCTTTGCCTGACATAACCATTCATCAAAAAAGATTGAGCGTTGAATAGGAATAAAGCCACATTACCGTCTCAACGATATGCTAACGCAAGCGAGAAATTGGGAACAAGAGGTGGCGTGCTTTAATTAGTAAAGCGGGTTAAATAGGCTTTGCCTAATATAACTATTCATTAAAATATATTGAGCGTTGAATAGGAATAAAGCCACATTATCGTCTCAACGATACGCTAACGCAAGCGGGAAATCGAGGACAGAGGGGGCGTGCTCTAAATAGTAAAGCAGGTTATATAGGCTTTGCCTTACGCAACCCTTAGCAAGAAACCTTGATAATTAAATCCGCCTGATACGTCGCATTCAATTGAATTCCTACAATGGAATAGAAGAGTAAACTCAGTATGGTTAGGGTTTGTGTTAGACCTGTGCCGTATCCTGAGTTAAAAGGGATAAATAGGGTTAAAAAATTCAAAATACCGTGTAACGTAATTTTTCTATTGGAATTTTGTTATTTTTAACATAATAATTAAACGCATTCGCGTCTAGGCATCATAGCGAGGCAATGGTCATAACAGCATGAACACCTGGCCCATTGCCTCACTATGATGCACATATGTTGTATTAAAAACGAAAATTTTTTACAAGCCTTTAAATTCTAGGAAACGATAAAACCGTCTGTTTTTGTTTCATTTAATTGTGAACGAAGGGGATGGGGTGCGATGATGGCTTTGTAGTCGAAATTTTTTGAACAAAACGTATCTTTGTTCGATTTGTGTGCTGGCTTTCCCTACCATACAAAGTGCGCGGGGATGCAATAGGGTGCCATCGGCTGAGGATCTGCTCTGACAATCCTTTTGTTTTGGAAACGGTGCCTTGTATTGATTTCAGTAAATCTTTCTTGTTCGGTTTTCGCTCTGTCTTTCCCTATCATACAAAGTGCGCGGGAATGTGCAATAAGGTGCCATCGGCTGAGGATCTGCTCTGACAACCTTTTCTTTTGGAAACGATGCTTGGCATTGATTTCAGTAAATCTTTCTTGTTCGGTTTTCACGCTGTCTTTCCCTAACATACAAAGCGCGTGGAAATACAATAGTTACCATCGGCTGAGGATCTGCTCTGACAATCCTTTTCTTTTGGAAACGGTGTCTGGCATTGATTTCAGTAAATCTTTCTTGTTTGGTTTGCGCTCTGTCTTTCCCTAACATACAAAGCGCGTGGAAATACAATGGTTACCATTGGTTGAGTATCCGCCCTAACAATCCTTTACTTTTGGAAATGGTGCCTGGTATTGATCTTAATAAATCTTTCTTGTTTGGTTTGCGCTCTGTTTTTCCCTACCATACAAAGCGCGTGAGAATACAATAGTTACCATTGGTTGAGTATCCGCCCTAACAATCCTTTCCTTTTGGAAACGGTGCCTGGTATTGATCTTAATAAATCTTTTGCACGTGGTAGAGATTACCCTTTGTAAACCACACAATAACGCCTCTGTGTTTTTCTTCACGGTGGGGGTTTTGAAAAAAGCGATGTCTTTACGATAACTCAGACAACGCGCGTATTACGCCTTATGGATTGTGCCAAACCATCTCGTTGTGCGTAGAATGGGATAACGCTCGTAAACGATAAACGTTGCAAAGTTCAGTTTCTTTACCATGATCGTTAACGATATCAAATGGCTGGCGGCTCAAGAGCTGCACCATCGACAACATGCCCGACAAAATATATTGGATTTTAGCACTTATACGTTGAAATCGTATCGTGCAGGGCGGCATCATCGGTTGTTATGTCAAAAATTACAAGAAATCGCGGCGGGGAATGTAAAACGCTTGATGGTGTTCATGCCGCCACGTCATGGGAAAAGCGAGCTAACGTCGAGACGTTTTCCCAGCTGGTTTCTTGGGAAAAATCCCACGCAACAGGTCATTGTTGCCAGCTATTCTGGGAGGTTGGCCAGCAGTTTTGGCCGAGACATTCGCCAGATTGTCGCTTCATCGTTGTTTAAAAATATATTTCCACAGGTAAGTCTGGCCAAAGACAGCAGTGCCCGGCATCTTTTTCACACCAATCAAGGAGGCGTGTGCTTGACCGCAGGTGTGGGGGGCAGTTTGACGGGGTATGGGGCACATCTTGCCATCATTGATGATCCCGTAAAAGATCGTCACCATGCCGAGAGCGAAACCCTACGCAATACAACGTGGGAATGGTATCAGTCCGTATTGCGGACCCGTCTTATGCCCGAAGGTGCCATTCTGTTGGTGCAAACCCGTTGGCACGTGGACGATTTGGCCGGTCGTTTGATTCAAGAAATGCAAAATGGCACGGGGGAGGTATGGGATATCGTTAACCTGCCTGCTCGGGCACAGGTTAACGACCCGTTGCATCGTCAAGAACACGAACCGCTATGGCCAGAAACGTTTGACGACCAAGCTTTGCATCAGATTGAACGTTCCATTGGTCAACGCGAGTGGCAAGCCTTGTACCAAGGCGAGCCCATGCGCGCCATGGGATCGTTTTTTAAACTTGCTCAAATCCGAATTATGGATCACTGCGTTCCCGCACATCCTTGTGTTCGGCGCTGGGATTTTGCTGCATCAAAGCCCAACGGTCATAACGATCCCGATTGGACGGTGGGGGTCAAGATGCAACGCAACCGTGATGATTCCTATACCATCATGGATGTCGTACGATTTCGCGGGTTACCGGACGAAGTCGAACACGCTATACAAGGGGTTGCCTCGCAAGATGGGGGGGGCGTTTCCATTGTTTTGCCGCAAGACCCTGGTCAAGCGGGAATTTATCAAGTTCGCTATTTAACCAAGCAGCTGTCGGGGTATCGGGTGCACTCGGTTCGAGAGACTGGTTCTAAAACCAGGCGTGCCGATCCATTTGCCGCCCAAGTCAACAGCGGTAACGTCACGTTGTTGCGAGGTGCGTGGAACCAAAGCTTTTTGGAAGAATTGCAAGCGTTTCCCTATGGCCGCCACGACGACCAAATCGACGCAGCCTCAGGGGCGTTCGCACAGTTAACGGAAAAAAAACACCTGCCGAGAATGCCCGATTTATTTAATTTGGCGTTGGAGAGGCATTAACCCGTAGGTTAAGCGAAACGTTAACGTTTGTGCGATAGGTTATGAACCGTGAGCGTGGGTTTTATTTTATTAGAGCTGATAGGATGTTTAAAAATGAACATGAAATCTTCACATAAGTCGTTGCGGATTGTACGTTGACAATGGCATAAGACCATCCCAGACGGTTTGCTTGCACCGTATTAAAAGGTTAGAACGTAAAGTCATAATCAGCTTTCGATAGGGTATACTGGTTTTGTTCCTGTTGTTTTTAAGATTAAGTCGGGCTGTGTAAATAAAATAATATGAGAAAAATTAGCTCATGCGTCATTGGTTCATAGACAGCAAAAGGGGGTTAACCCCTTTTTATTACAGTTGAAATTGATGTAACGGTCACCGATTGTTAACGCCGTGAGGTTTTTTTATGGTTAAAATTTTTTTATCCTTTTTATTGCTTTTTTCTTTTATGGTAAACGTTGCGTTTGCCATTGAACCCTATGACACGGTTTATCGAGCCGATGATCGGGGTCCTGATGTTGTGTTTCGAACGGGCTTTTTGCCGCATGGAACCAACATAAATGTTGAATCGCATCTTACCGGCTGGTCAAGCGGTGCTTATGTTTTGAGTTCTAACCGAAATTCAAATTTCATTTCTACCACAATAGACTATGACACTGCCGTAAGTTTTGCAGGAGAGCATGTTAGATCTGGAGAGTATTATTATGTGTATGATATTCGACCTACTGAGAATTTTTATTCTGCAGAAGAAACGATGAACTATATAGCAAATTACCAACAGGTAAGTTTGTCAAATGAACTCCGGTATTTGCTCATTGGGGAAGGGGAATATTTTTCATACGGAGAAATTCCAAATACATTAATTCGAAGTGTGGATGTTTACTATCGAAACCCAATTACCCATCAAGTAACCGAGCAAGGATCCTATAGCAATGCCAATTATAGGGAGGACGATACGCACACAAATACAGGTGCGTTTACGATTTCTGCTCATTTTCCGATTCAAAACCGTCCTGTTTTAAATGCGATGTCGAGCACTCATAGTGCTGCTTTTGAACCAGACGATGCAAATGGGTCATGGTGCCCATCCGTGACGATTGCAGTCACCACAGCAAACTCATCTGTTTTGTCAGGCAATTTACAATAAATGTCCAAGTTGTTTAGTTGTATTGGCTGTGTTTAATGCCAATGGAGGATTTTTTAAATACTCTGAGTTTTTAGTATTATAAAAACGCCCTCATGGTACGGAGGGAGGAAATGGCTCGTGGTCCTTTATTTGAACTGAACGACGGTACGATGGGGGCAGAATGTCTAGTAAAAGGCAAATTTTAAGAATAAAGCTCAGCCATATCACGTCAATTGACGAATACGATACGTATGTGGCTCTAAACGGGTTCAGCGAACCCACTTTTTGTAAGAGATTCTCATTCAAAATTTTCAGATTACTCTCATTATATGGAGCTCTATCATGATGCGTAAGTTTTTATTCTTTTTTATTGTTCTTCTCTCTCACAATACCTTTAACCTTTGCCATTGAACCTTATGACACGGTTTATCGAAGCGATAGCAGAGATCCAAATGCTATTTTTATAACGGGTTTTCATCCTCACGGTACGAATTTGAACGTCGAAGATCATGTTACCGGCTGGTCAAGTGGAGCTTATGCCGTGGGGGCTAGCAGAAATTCAGCTTTTATTTCAACGACAACCGACGTTGATATTGCGATACAACTTTTAGAAAGTCAAATTGAAGTGGGGCATATTATTATATTTATGATAGTCGACCTACCGAGAATTTTTATTCTGCAGAAGAAACTTTACATTATATATCCAACCAGCAGCAGGTGAGTTTATCCTCAGAGCTTTATCGGTTAATTAGTCGAGAAGAGGAATATTTTTCATGGGGTGAAATTCCTAACACGCAAATTAGAAGCGCTACGGTTTATTATTTTAATCCTGTTACGGATGCTGTAGAACTTCGAGACACTATTGATAATCCCTATTATGTTGATGCTGACACACACACCAATGTAAGTCCCTTTACGGCCTCTGCTCATTTTCAGCTGCAAAATCGTCCCTTGCTGCTGGAAATGGGCGGAACGGATAGTGCCTCTTTTGCATCGGACGATGCCGTTGGATCTTGGTGCCTATCCACGACGGTTGGAGCTACAGCAAATGCGTCCATTTTTTCAGGGCATTCAGAATAGGTATAAAAGCTGTTTCTTTGTACTGGATACGATCGATACGAAGGAAGGCCCTTCTATACGGTCTGAATATTTTGGGATACGAAATCGTCGCCATGCCAGGGTGAGAGGAAGGGGCTAATAATCCTTTATTTGAACTGAACGACACTACGATGGGGTCGGAATGTTTATTAATGAGAAGTGCGGAAAATATATTTTCCCCTTGTTTCATAATACCCCTATAAATAAGTTTTGGTTTCGACGCGTCCAGAAAATCAGAGGAATAGTCATAATCGCGTCCGATTTCTTTTTTATTGATACTATTTTATAAAATATTTCATAGGAGACTACTATGTTTAAAAAAAAATATGCAGTGGCATTGTTATCCGCTTTATTCTCTTTAACTGCCTTTAATACATTGAGCTATGCCAAACTTACGGAATGTCCGAAGGGGCAAGATTTTGGGTATAATGAACATGTTTATGGAATAGGGTATAAACCAGATTCAAGCAGTATAACTGCACAAATTGGTGGTGATAATGTAATGAATAAAGTGACGAGTTCATCGATGGTACAGGCGGTGATTCAACCTTTGTTAGTCGCAGCATTTACATCGGGTACTCCAGTTGCTTCTTGTACTATAACCAATTCGGAAGGCGGTTCTGATCTAACTAATTTTTCCCTTCAAAAAGATAAATAACAATTGTTCATACCTTTTAGTTTTGTTTAAATATTTTCAATACTGACTTAACAGATACATTCTTATAAAATACTTATATCCCCGAAAGACATTGATGCAATGCGAATGACTTTAGGTTAAAGGATACATAAAGTCATCATGAAATTTACAGAAATAGGTTGGAATCTTATAAAAATTTTGTGGCAAGACTAATTTATTTCATCAATATAATTTCATGTCGATCGTCTGATTGTACAATTTGCGTCATGAAGGTCAAATAGATAAAAATGACCCTAAATATTGAATAGGAATAAGTGAGCGCATTACTAAAATAGTTAGGATTTATAAAACGAGTTGGTAAACGATTTATTTTAAACGGTTTAACATTTTGTAAATTGTTTTAATGGTAGAGATTTTTTATCTTACGCATATTATTTTATTTGTGCTTTTTAATCGCTTTGCTCAGTCGTCCCAATCACTATGAAAAATATAGTGTTTCATCCAACAATGGATTGTTGTTTTTTTGGTAATGTTTAATGATTTTAAACAAATTTCTATCGCAATTGTATCTTAGCGGGTGGTCAGAGCGCATCAGCGTTTGTCCTGGATGTTGCACGAACTTCAATTTTATCTGAGTTTGGATAATCATTATGCCCTCTAGTTTCATAGACCCTCCTATTCAAGGTGGAGGGATTGGGGATGACATGTATCAAGTCAGATACACGAAGGACTGTAATTTTGTTTGAATACGTAGGGATCTTTATAATAAATTTTGAATAGGCAATTTTATCTCTGCTGCTTTCTTGGGTGATAGCTGAGGAATAGACCTACTTTTTTTTAAAAAATCCTTTGACGGTGATAGAAGTGTTTTGTGGAATTATTGCAATCCAGCTATTATTCTATTGGGAAACCTTATCCAATCCAAGAGAGGGATAAGCAAATGAAAATAGAATCTTTTTCTAGCCTCTTACCCTTTCGTAATACATAAAAATTTTGTATTGAGATTTGAAATCTTGGAAATGATGAAAGGGTTTCATTTTCATTCAACAATACACGACAAAACTCTTCATGCTTATAGTGATTTTGCATCGCTGAATACATTTGCTTTATCTTAGAATGAAAAAATTATTTTGATTAAATTACATTTAAATAAGTTGAAAATCATTCGAAAAATACTTTTCACTTAAGTCAAATTTACTTTCTTTACCTTATTATTTATAAAACGTTACATTAGGAAACTGCTATGTTTAAAAAAACTCACGCGTTTGTACTGACATGTGCTTTGCTTTCTTTTTCTGCCTTTAATACACAGAGTTACGCTCGGATATACGGTTGTCCAGACGGGTCAGGTCAAACGGAGATTACGGGTACCCTTATTAATAGCATTGGTTACGAGCCTGCATCAGAACTAATGTTTTTAAGTACGAACCTGAATGGTGTTGACACCAATTTTTACAATGGAATAGACAAACAATCCATGTCCAATGCTTTGGTTCAACCTATAGAAATTACTGCATATTTAACGAATTATGCTGTTGATATTTGTTATACTCAAGCAAAAGATTCTTCGGGTAATTCTCGTTATTGGATACAAGAAATTGATACAGATAGCTTTGGCCCGCTTATATCGAAAAAAAAAGTTAACCCATTAGGTTTTTCTCAAAATAAAAAAATTAATACAACGTCTAAATGATTTTATTGTCAAGTTTACGATAATTCTTTGATGCGAATGCTTTGCATCCCCTAGATAGAATTCGTTTGAAACCAATGTGTTTCATAAACATTAATTTTACAAGATCAGATCCGTTGACACATTATGAAAGGATATTAGGAAAGCGATTGAGTCAATCGCTTCTATCTTTTTATTCTGTGTAAGGGTCTTCTGCTCATTTTGATTTTACGGAGTTTTACCTTATGCGTAAAATTTTATTGTTATTATCCTTTTTTTTTTTCGCAACCCCCATAACGTTTGCAGCGGATGCGTATTCAACGGTTTACCGAGTTGATGACAGAGCTCCGGAAGTGGTGTTCGCATCGGGTTTTCAGCCTCATGGAACGAATATAAACGTTGAAATGCACCTAACCGGGTGGTCGAGTGGGGTACCCTCCGCAAATCGTACCAGGGATTCAGCGTTTATTTCAACCACTGTAAATGGTGATGAAGCCCAAAATTTTATGGAATCCCAAATTCAGTCAGGAAGCAATTATTATATTTATGATATCGAACCTGACCAGAATTTTTATTCTGCTGATGAAACAATGCATTACATCGCCGAACGCCAACAGGTAAGTTTAGCTATTGAGTTTGAAGACATGTTAACGCGCGAAGAAGAATATTTTGCCGTTGGAGGAATTCGTGGTGATCAAATCAGAGGTGCTGAGTGGTACTATCGTAATCCCGTTACCCAAGAAGTAGAATTTCGAGGGTACTATGCAAATCCAAATTTTTTGGATCGTCAAACGGAAACCAATACTGAACCCTATACCGCATCAGCTGATTTGCCGATAGAAAATCGCCCTGTATTTATGGCGTTTGGAAGTAATCATAGCGCTTCAATGGAAACCGATGATGAATCGAATGGGTCGTGGACCTCTTCAACAATCACTGCCTCGGGAAGTCCAGTTTATTATTCCTCTTCTTCAGAATAATTCCTTAAAGAGTTAATGTTTTTAATAGGTAATGGGAGACTACTATGTTTAAAAAAAACTACGCGTTAGCACTGACATGTGCTTTGCTTTCGTTTGCTGCCTTCAATACGATAAGCTATGCTAAAATTACGGATTGTGGAAGCGATCAAATCGTTAGTGGTATACGCTTTGATGCAGTGGGGTACAATCCCACTGTAGGAAGATTATATGTGAGCAGGTTAGATAATAATCTTAATGAAGTGAACTATTTTAATGGAATAAATGACGATTCTATGTCAAACGCCTTGGTCGAGCCTTTGGAACTTGCAGCCTATTTTTCGGGTACTCCCGTTACTTTTTGCTACGCAACGGCAAAGGATTCTTCAGGTACTACGCGCTATTGGATCCATAAATTCGCCTTACAACGCAGTTGATTAAAGGATCAACGAAATTTTTAAGTTATGCGTCCGTTTTTACTCCTAGGGAATGCTTGGCACGAACGATAAGATATTGCGCAACACGTATTACTCAGATAATTTTACTAAAGGATAAATACACCCCATCCGCCTGTCCCTTAAACAGTTTACAAGAGCAACATTGAGGCATTTAGACGTTAAATGCGAGTGGATCATGGTTTTTTAGCATTATGAGCCTCATAGACTTCACAACAACCATATGGCTTAAAAGCACATTGACTTTATGCAAAAGCAAGTCCGTTCATGGGAAAATAAATCACAAAATGTAAAAGCGTTTTTTAAACCGCTTTTTTTTTGCCCAAAGTACTAGAAAGCTCATAAATACGATTTGAAACGCGGGTTGGGTATGCAAAAGAGTAGGGCGCGTTAACCGAGGTAGGTTTTTACAACCCTATTGGATGATAGGCAATAGATGGGCGCTTCGGCTTATCCATGCACGCACCCTGTTGTGAACCGTGCTCGTTTTGTTCAGTACGGAAAAACCGTTCGACGCTTGCTATAAAGTGCGCATTCCGTTGGGTTTTGGTTCAATATGGCAAGTTGTCCAAGGTTGCAAATAAAAACAATGCATTGTTTTGGCCGTTTACCGTATGTTACAGGATTTATCGTTTTGCTTGTAACCCATCAGGACCATAGATTCACGATAGGCTCATTTTACGAGCGTGGGGCTATCCTAAAGATTGTGCAATAGGGGGAGCAGTATGGTTTTAATATTTATAGCTTATCTTTTAAAGCTGTGCAGAACATAATCTATTCTTAGGCATTTCATTGCGTTTAAAAAACGGTTCCATTGAAGCCACACGCGTTGGGGCTTGGTTGGTGATAGTAAGTTAAGCACAAATAAAGTTTCAACTTTATTTCAGCGCCGTGGATGCAATGTTTTTTTAGCGCAATTTTTTCGTTTCATTAAGATGAAACACCACAAATATCCAGCTTTTGCCACAATGGTTAACGCTTACACCAAAGCCATAGCCCAACGTTATGAAAAGATTGCGTTGGGCTATGCTTGCAGTGAATCACAGCGGGATGCTGTAGAATTATGGATTTCCAATTAATATAGCGGCTTTTTTTCTGACTTCGGATAATTCAGATTTGGTAGCTTTGCCTTTTAACACGGCGTTGCGTACTGACCAATCGAGGCTTTTGACTTGATCCGCAAGAACCGCACTTTTTTTGTCATCCGAAAGAAGAACCTCAAACGGATAGCCCTTGATCTGAGAGGTAATGGGGCAGCAGAGCATCAGGTTCGTGCGACTGTTGTATACACTCGAGCTCAACACCAAGGCCGGCCGGTGCCCTGCCTGTTCATGCCCCGCTTGTGGGTCAAAATGCAACCAGACGATATCGCCTGCATCGGGAATGTATTTTTTTCTTTTAATTTTTTCCATTAGAAGGCCTCCTCCCCCAATGCGGAGCCAAAGCTCACTTCGTCATGCAAATTATCGGTGGTAATATTCGCAACCAACGAGGCCAGTTTGTCTTCTCGAATCGGTTCAATAATAATGCGACCTTTTTCTTCACGAATGTCTACTTTTTCATCAATAGACAGGTTGGTCGCCGCCATTACGGAGGCTGGAATCCTTACGGAAGCGCTATTCCCCCATTTTTTAACGATGATTTTCATTTTGTAGTCCCTTTTGTATCGACGTTGTATATACAATACAACAATTCTACCCATGTTTGAACAGATGTTTTCGCGTTGATCGCTTTTTTTTAATGGAGAGCAGATTTTTTTTCAAACCTTACGTCAAATCGGTGAACAAAACCACGGGACGATGGCAATTGTTGCCCCGCTTGAATACGGGGTGCTGAAAATGCTGGACGCAGGGTTAACTCTATGAACAAGGATAAAGGTTGCAGCGGGTATGGGGGTGCAACGCTTGACGCTAACGTTGAAGGGGATGGTAAAACGCTACACGATCGTTCTGAATGTATCGTCACGCGTCGTAAAAATAGGCATCGCAGACGCGTATCCCTTATGCACAGGGTATAGTGCGGTATAACGATGTTTAAACGCTTGGTTTTGGTGTATGCAAAGGGCGCATTATGAGGCGATAAAATAGGGGAATGGATACCTAAGTCTTTCGTGACCATTCAAAGGCTTTTGATCCCTCCGATAGGTTGCCTTTACGCTTTATGGGATCAAAGCGCTGCCAATAAAATAAGGAGCTTGTACGTCTTTTTCGCATTGCAAAACGGCGGGTTTTTTATCGTATGGTTTAATGAAATGTATGCCCGAGTGTGGCTTGAATTTTTAAACCAGACGCCTGGATTAATGCTAGAAAAATACCGACCGCTCTTTCGAACAACGGAATTCCTTTGGCTATCCCCATCCTGGGTATCAAGACGATTTAATAAACCTGTGGGCTGGTTGGGATGTATGCAATCCGTTCGTAAACCCTACTTTGGTGTTTGGCTATCCCCATCCTGCGTATCGAGACGATTTAATAACCTGCGGGCTGGCTGGGATGTATGCAATCCGTTCATAAACCCTACTTTGGTTTTGGCTGCCTCCATCGTGGGTATCGAGACGATTGAATAACCTGCGGGCTGGCTGGGGTGTATGAAATCCGGTCATAAACCCTATTCTGGCATTTGATGGCGTTAAACGATACCCCTTGTGTGGGTAAAAGTAAGAGAGAACGTATGTCCTCAAAAAAGAAAAAATTATTTCAAACGGTACCCCACCCTGTAGAGGGCGCCCATCATCCTCAAAATGTTGGGTTGTTTCGAACGTATGCTCCATTGCCAGGCGTGGTGGGCGAGGGAACGGAACCGATCCTTGTTAACGATCAAACCATCGGCGCGTTTGGCAATTATAATTTGACCAATAATCCTCTAACCACGTTATTTGAAGAGGGGATTGGCTTTCCAGGGTATCCCTATCTCTCGCAATTGTCCTTAAGGGGGGAGTATCGGTTAATCGTTGAGACCCGAGCCGAAGAAGCAACCCGAGAATGGATTGAACTGACCCCTCCTAAAGAGAGTTCTTTTGATAAAATAGAACAGATCAACGCCGAGCTTAGACGGTTGGATGTACAAGGGCTACTCCGTAAAATGTTGTGTACGGAGGGGTATTTTGGTCTAGCGCATCTTTATATTGATTTGGAAACGGCACGCCAGGATGAGGAAGAAAAAGCAGCCCCGTTGTACCTGAGTTCCAAAAAAATTAAAAAAGGAGAGCTCAAAGGGTTTCGATTGATCAATCCCAATTGGGTGACGCCGGTGGCGTATAATGCCCAAGACCCCTTAAGCGATGATTTTTATAAACCCTCCCTCTGGTGGGTATTGGGACAACAAATTCATCAATCGCGTTTGTTAACGTTGGTCACCCAACCGGTACCCGACCTGTTAAAACCCGCGTATAATTTTGGTGGCATACCGTTTGCGTTTATGTGCAAACCTTATGTGGACAATTGGCTACGCACTCGACAATCGGTCTCTGATTTGATTAAGTCTTTTTCCACCATGGTGTTGAAAACGGACCTTTCACAATTGTTGAGCCCTGGGTGTGAAGAGCTCAGCAAGCGCGCCGAACTGATGGCGGCGTATCGCGACAATCGCGGCTTGCAAATTGTTGATAAAGAGACCGAAGATTTAATCAATGTTTCGGTATCGCTGAACGGTTTGGATAAGTTGCAGGCCCAATCGCAAGAGCATATGGCCGCCATTGCCGGTATTCCTTTGGTTAAATTGCTGGGGATCACCCCGTCGGGGTTAAATGCTTCCTCGGATGGGGAAATACGCTGTTTTTACGATAAAATTTCTGCGCTTCAAGAGGCGCATCTCAAGCCAATTCTAAGTAAGATTTTGGAGTTAATACAGTTGCATCTTTTTAGCGAGACTGAGCCCACTTTGGATTTTTATTTTTCTTCGTTATGGCAATTGGATGGGGTGGAGCAATCCAAAATTCGCGTCAATCAATCGCAAACGTTGGGTAAGTTGGTTCAATCGCGTATTCTTTCACCGGATGAAGCGAGAAAAAGCTTAACCAATCCGGCACATGCGCCCTTACTCTATGGGGTTGATCCCCCTGCGAACGCTCGCTCAAAGCGGTCATCTTCGCCGTCCACTCAAAAAAAATCTTCCCGTTCGGCTTCTCAAAAAACATCGTGAGGCATCTACCCTCCCTTTAAAAGGATCCGAGGTTTCAAATCGGGTTGGTTAAGGGTGGGGAATATCGGTTTAAACGTCGGCGTCAAATGGCTGTGTTTACTGCGTTTGTTGAAAGTTTTTCCTATGCACCTTTTTAAAAAGCATTTCGCGGCACATTGCTAAGAGATCGAGCGCTTAGTGATATGTTTTTAGGGGGGGGGAATGTCGGTTTAAACGTCGACGTCAAATGGCTGTGTTTACTGCGTTTTATCAAAAGTTTTTCCTATGCACCTTTTTAAAAAGCATTTCGCGGCACATTGCTAAGAGGTCGAGCGCTTGGTTATATATTTTTAAGGGTAGGGAATATCGGTTTAAACGTCGACGTCAAACAATTGTGTTTATCGGGCTCTTTAAAACGGTTTTTATACAGTTTCTTAAAAAATATTTGAGGAAGATACCCCTTCGCAAGAAAAATCTAGGGCTTTTGATTAGATAATTTCAAAGAGACGATAGGTCTTCACACGTTCTCTTTAACAAAACATTTTCCTTTTTAAGCCCCTTCAATGTTTTTTTGCAAAAATAATACAAATCATACCTACCCACAAATGCTTTGCAATCAAGGGGGCTGCGTTAACGGTTAACGCCAAACTCTTGGGCAATGAAACGATCGTTCAGTTTACGCTTCTAAGAGATTTTTATAAACGCCTAAAGGCTCTTGCATCCGATGAGGGTCATAAAGAACTTCGATGTTGGTTACACTGTCAGCGTTAACCCTTTCCGCATCGTATAAATGATTTTTCTGTTTACGCTCTTGAAAACATTTTGAGGCACCTCGTAAAGACGTAGAGCGTTTCGTCATGTGTTTTCGGGGTGGTTATGGGTTTAAAAGCCAACGTTAAGCAACCTTGTCCCCGCACCATCAATAATCTCGGTTTACGTTTTATAAAGGGTTCTCATGACGATGCCTATTCATACAATGTTAGCATTTGATTCTGCCTCCATGCGTTTTGAGGAATGGAACGGGCATTTGCGGGTTGAGAATACGAATCTGACCAAAGCCAATGTTTGTGAATATTACGGTTTTGAAATCAGTAACTACCAAAAATATGGCTTGAACGCACGCCAACGCTATCGG
Source organism: Commensalibacter sp. Nvir (assembly GCF_963921845.1). Lineage (NCBI taxonomy): Bacteria > Pseudomonadati > Pseudomonadota > Alphaproteobacteria > Acetobacterales > Acetobacteraceae > Commensalibacter > Commensalibacter sp. Nvir. The sequence continues at coordinate 26,210 of NZ_CAWUGZ010000111.1, forward strand.
TTTTATCGTTCGCCTGACGCGTTGCAACAGGCTTTGCCTTCGTTTAAGGAACGTCCGATTTTGTACGTTCACAAAGCTGCGGATGCCGATCATTTGGATAATTCCAAAGTCATCGGCACGACGGGTTCCGATCCGCAGTTTGATCCACCCTACGTTCAATGTTCCATCACCATTTGGGATGGGGATTATATCCAGGCCATTAAAGACAATCGACAAAAAGAGCTTTCGGCTTCGTATGCGTTTGTACCCCTGATGACCCCGGGTAACGTGAATGGCGAACCCTATGATGGCATTATGACTCATATTTATGTGGATCATATCGCTTTGGTTGAAGAAGGCCGTGCCGGCCATGATGTCCGAGTTTCCGATGAAAGGTTATTAAATTCTATGCAACACCAGCAAATTTTAAATCCCCTAGGCCTACGCGTACGGGACGCCTTATGCACCTTGCTCAATCAAGGGGTTACAAACGATGCGATGGGCGATGCGTTGTCCCAATCCATTCAAACCGCCAATGGCGTAAGTAAAATGGGATTTATTCCCATCATGGTAGCGCTTTGCAATCAAAGCGAATGGATTAGCGATGATCAACTTGATGCGATTAACGCGTGCTTGCAAGATATACTGAGCAATCCAGCACTCTCTGACCTACGGGATGAAGATCCTCTATATACGCTTAACGATCCTTTACCTCTGCAAGCCTCTGTCGATCCTGCACTGTCATCGCAAGCTTCCGATGCCCCTTCCCAGGGGGACCCCTCTCGCAGTCCTAAAGCCCAGCCTAAAACGCGTCAACAAGATAAACTCCCCGCCGCGGATGGGGCGATAGCAGAGGATTCAATCTCTATAGAAAAGCGCGCCGAAGCCCGGGTGCTTGCACGGTTAAGGGGGATTGAAGAAGCTCGGCTTTTGATTCGTCCGTTGGTCGGCAACGATTGGGCAATGGCATGCGATAGTGCCGAAGAAATCCTCCGTTCGTCCCTTGAATCGGCACTGGGTCAAGCCGTACCGGATGATGTCGGCATTGAAGGATTAAAATTTATGGTTAAACAGCTGCTGAATCAAAAGCAGCCTCACGCCAGGGTTGGGGATCGCCAATCCTATCGGCAGAACGATTTTGAACGGATTGGTTCCACACGATTACGGAGAATTTAATAATGGACTTTCAAGCAAAAGTAAATATGGGGATCGCCCAGGGATGGCATGGGGATTTCGCTTCAGCCAATCCCCATGTTTCCGTTTTAGGTAGCGACGGAATGTATCCAACGGGTACGGGTGGCGTAAAGGTAGGGTCGTTTGTGTGGGTGGATGAAACCACGTATTCGACGACGCCAGCCCTGGTCAACAAAGGAAGCGGCTCGCCCGTAGGGTTTGTGGCCAGAGAATGGAACGGGGTGATTACGTCCTGGCAAGCCGTGGTTTCCAATACTATCCCGCAAGGGGTTATGGTGACCGCGTATGCAAAAGGCGAATTTCTTGTTGTCCTGACCGAGGACGTGGGGGCGGTTAAACGCGGGGACGAGGTGTATGCCGATCCCACGACCGGTGCCCTCAGCAACGCGGCAACCAAAGGGGCCGTTACCACCCATTATACCTATACTGCGTCGGGCAATGTAGGGGATGTCGTTTCAATCTCGGCATGGATTTAAGGAAGCAATTTAATGAAACTGCAATTTTTTCAGCCCAAAAGCTGGTCACAGGATTCCATGCTGTTGGCGCAAGAATATGGTATCCATTTTCCTCAGGCGCAAGCGTATCTGTCCGAAGCATTGGTGAACGATGCCTCGTTTCAGCCGATAACGAGTGCCAACAATGGTATCCCCAGCATCTTAACTACGTTTATTGACCCGCAGTTAATTGATATTTTAATTGCCCCCCTAAAAGCAGCCGAGATTTATGGCGAAGCTAAAAAAGGCGACTGGTTGCACGACGATATGAAATTCGTTGTGGTGGAACCAGGGGGAACCACGCAAGCCTATGGCGATTTTAGCAATGGGGGATCCACGTCCATTAACGCAGAATTTCCTAGTCGTCAGCAATTTTTGGTACAAACCTTGGTGCATTATGGGGATCGTGAAATTGGCCGTGCCGGGCTGGCCAATATTGATCTTCCCGCACGGCAGCGGCTGGCTGGGGCAACGACCTTAAATATTTGGCAAAACAATAATTATTTTTTTGGTCAACAATTTTTGCAAAATTACGGTGCGTTAAACGATCCGAATTTACCTGCCGCTATTACACCAGGCAGCAAAAAAGCCGGTGGCAATTCGTGGAAAAATGCTACGGCTCTGGAAATTTTTGACGACATCCAAACGTTGTATACTCAGCTTACCACGCAAACCAAGGGTGTGGTCAATTTGGATAATGCGGTCAGCATGAATTCCCCCTTAAAATTGGTTCTTTCGAATATCTCGCAGGCGTATTTTTTAAGACCCAATGAATACGGTATTTCGGCCATGAAATACATTAAGGATGCGTTTCCGAACTTGGTGCATTTCAGTGCCCCACAGCTGTCCACAGCCGCGGGAGAGTTGGTGCAATTGTTCGTTGAATCCTATGGCGGGGTGGATACGTTTACCTGTGCATTTTCTGAAAAATTACGCAGCCATGGGGTGGTTCGTGAATTGTCGTCTTACAAAGAAAAATTAACCCAAGGTGCCTGGGGAACTATTCTCACACGGCCGGTTTTGGTTGCTCAAATGCTGGGGGTTTAATCATGTCCGATGACGTTATCGTAAGCTGTAAATTGCTGCACGGACTGTATTTGGATGTCAAGGGTAAACGTATTCGACTGAACGGCATTATGCATAGCAAATATATCGAACGGTTGAGCTTTACCCCGGATCCCCAGGCGGTGGGTTTGACCAAAGTGCCAAGAGAATTTTGGCAAGCGTGGCTGGCCGAACATCAAACGTATGAACCCGTTCTTAAAGGCTTAATTTTCGCCTCAGAAAAAAAACAAGACGCTTTGGATGAGGCCAAAGAAAAGACCGGTGTCAAACATGGGTTGGAGAGGATCAGTAACGATGACTTACCCCACAACGTCCAACGTATCGCCGCCGGTCAAGCCGTCTGAGTTCGATTGGTCAGAGTGGGTGGCCAGTTTTCCCGAACTGGAAAACGCCTTCCCACCCCATCAGGTCGCCGCGTTGGCAACGCGTGCCGCCCTTTATTTTACGCCAGGAACGCGCAGCGTGGTGGGTTGTCCCACCGCACGGAAAATTCTGTATTACCTGTTGATTGCGCATTGGGTTTGCCTGCAAAAACAAGCCCAAGGGGGGGATACCCTCTTGGGGCCCTTGCAACGGGTAACGGAAGGCTCGCTCTCGCTTTCAGTGGACACCAGTGGTTTGCACAAGATTGATCCATGGTTATCCCAAACGCGTTATGGGCAAGAATTCTGGGCGCTTTCGCGTAAATACCGCAGCACGTTTTACATTCAACCCATCACTGATCCTCGGTACCGCATTTTTCCCTAAATGGGACACCAATGGTTTGTATAAGATTGATCTATGGTTATTCTAAACGCGTTATGGAGAGGAATTCTAGGCGCTTTCGGGTAAATACCGCAGCACGTTTTACATTCAACCCATCCCTGATCCTCGGTATCGCATTTTTCCCTAAATGGTCAGACCAGTGGTTTGTATAAGATTGATCTATGGTTATTCTAAACGCGTTATGGAGAGGAATTCTGGGCGCTTTCGGGTAAATACCGCACCATCTTTTGCGTTCTATTCATAGTTGATGCTCTGATTGATGGAAGAGGATGCCGAAAAGATTTGAATTGTATGTCGGTTAGCCGTTGAAAAGACACGCCCTTGCCCTGGTAAAAGAAAGGTTAAAGCGCCTCTTGCCTCTTTATCAGCTCTGCTGTCCTGTTCAATAAAGACGATGGATGAATGGCTTAAAATTCCAGTATGTTCAACGTCAATCCCTTTCAAAAATATCATGCAAGGGGTTTACGTAAAACCGCTTCTAACCCTGAGCAAAGGGTTATTCGTCGATGAAGGATTAAGCGTTGCATTATCCATAATGTTACCATTCCATGTGCGTATTCATGATCTATGTTCGTTGCGTTATTACATGAAGATAACCATATAACAAATTGATTTTAAATAATTTTATGGTTACACCATGGGGCGATTCAGATGGTCGCAGCCTTCCTTATACGGCGGATTTGAACACCAAGTGATTTCAACAATTCTTGATGCTTCTATAAGCGTAACATTCGTGTTGCGCATGGTACGTACTTCGACTCGGTGTGGGTTTCGGTTTCTACATCTATTTCTATTTCAGAGGTCTATATTTCCATGTGTACATCAAAAGGACACTCCAATCATGAAGAAAAAATCTATTCAAACGCAGATAATTTCTCAAGTGAATCCGATAACCTCGCTAACCGTGAACAAAATAACGGAGCAAGAGATTCTGCACCTGCTACAGGAATGGAACGAGGACGAGGAAAGGGAACTTCAGGAGGAATTTCACCAGAACCTACACCATGCGATCCGAGCTTATCTTTAGAAACGGGCGAGCTGGTGATTGGATGTAAACACCCCAATGGGTTGGTCATTCGTTACAATGGCCAGTCTCTCTTGCTGCTCGGGTCAAACGACATGCCTAAACGGTCTGCGCTTCAATCTTATGGCAGTATAGGCTTTACGCGCGTTCCCCGTTCGTTTTGGTCAGGATTTTTAAGCATGAATCCAGAGTGGCTAGCCTTGCAAAATGGCTCGGTTTTTGTTTCCGATACGCAAGATGCGTAGCCTAGCAAGGAAAGCCATTCAAAGCTTAAAATACGGAGACATCCCCTATACAAAAGGGTGGGTCCACACGGGTTTCGATTACAATTTCTCATGCGAAATCAAGGCTTTGGTAGTAAAGCTTTGGTATCGCATCTTCCCTTGATAAGGTCACACCAGTGATTTGCATTAAAATGATCCGTGGTTGTCCCAACGCGTTAGGGGGAGGAGTTTTGGACCCTTTGACTAAATGCCGGAGCAATTTTTGTCATAAACATCGCTTGCGTTAAACCTCAGGCATGAAGGAAATGCAGAGGTAAGCTTTTGCGTGAGGACAATATGTTTTGATGGATGTATTTTTAAAAGCGACGGCGCCCAGGAAGGCGAGGGAATACGAAAATGGCAAGTTTTTCAGGGAATAAATTTGCGCAAGCTCTTTTAAATACCCTTACCCCCCATGCGTCTGTATTGACGTTGAACATTGGTTTTAATGAGGCTGATTCTTCAACCCATGCCAAAGATCCTTCGCTTCAGCAACTGGCGCAACTTAGAGAATATGGGGGATGGACGGATACCCCTTTACCAAACCCTTCTAACGCTTCTGATCTTTCTTCTCATGTTCCCATTTCAGCACAGTTTCATACCTCAGGGGCAGTCGGTCAGGCAACGTGGTCGGTGCGCAAATCCTTGCTTATCCCCGCAAAGTTTTTTTTTCGCACCGCTATTTCTGCGTGTGAATCGCAATGGAAACGAGCGTTTGTGCGTTACCTTAAGGAATCTCGATTTAATGGGACCCGTGCGCTCATGCAGCTGGGGGACCAGGTGGTTCATGACCTACGCCAACAGTTGATGAACCATCATGAGTCCGAAGATCCAGCCCTTGCAGCGCTGGACGAACGGTTAAGTCACGCGTTAACGTGGCAGGTGCACGAGCGTTAAGTACATTTTTGGAAACGGTATCCATGCAGAGTTTGAGTATGATCCTGGTAAATGTATGGATTCATTTTGTCAAAGCGAGGGCATGTTACTAACGTAAACCTGTAAAACAATAGGGGCGTTGTAACTTTCATCGCTTGTGCTTGACCCTGACCTACACCGCTTGGGTTGATTGTATAAATAAACGATTGAACGAAACTGTGCCGCTTGCAGCGCGTACGCTTTTACCGTTACGCATCGGTTCGCACGCAAACGTTTCATCAGAGAAAATAGGCACGGGTTTATTCCATTTTATGTTTCCCTATAAGCGTAGTGGTTAGAGGAATAGTGTTGATTTCTTGATGGAATTATAGGGAATGGGCAGGTGAACGTTTACGGCAATCCAAAAAATGCCAAAACGAACAGTTTTTAATTTTAATTCAACGCAGCCAAACCTCCCATTTACTTGCGCAGAAGCGATCGGTAAAAAGTTTTCCCATGAAAAAAGCGCGATTACGATACATATGCCTACGTTCTAGGCTGTTATGTCTTGATGGATGCATTCTAGAGAAAGCTAAATTTTTAATATATGTTTTGGATCCATGAATTATCCTGGGATTAGGGCTACTTTATAGGTAACAGTTCTCCATAGGTTTGCACTCTATGCTCTAATACGAGGCTTCCCCAATTTTAATCTTTGGCAACGTGTAGCTTCCCCCTTGAACGTAAAGCCAAGCAAGAATCCCCATCGCTTTAGAATGAGGCTGTTTTAAGAACATTGTTTGTGGCTAACGTATATCAGTTAAGGGTTCGTTCTTTAGAAACACAATCCCTAGGATTTCTGCACGGTGTGTTCTTACTCTATTTCCAACTCTGTTCCATTGCTTGATTGGCCAAAAAGGTACCCTAATGGGGGGTAGGTCATCGCTTAGAGGAAAAAAAATGAAGTGTTTTGAGATTATTTGCGGCGCCCTTCATCGGCTTTATCCTAATGTTCAAGGGGTGTTATGTCGTGCGAAATCCTCTTTCACGCCGTCCTTAGCCGCGCCTGAATACGAGGATCCTGAGCCGATTGAAATTCAAGTCCAATCGGCCAAAAGTGAGATGCTAGCCCAGAAAGATTACCTCAATCAACAAGGGGAACTAAAGCTCGTTTATTCCCCTGTCCCTTTGTTTGGTGTGGATCGGTTCTTGGGCAAAGGGGGCGATATATTAGAATTTATGGGAAGGCGATGGCTGGTGGTGCAACGTTTGGAAAGTTGGGAAAATTCGCACTGGTGCAAAGTGTTGGTACAAGCTCAGCTAGACCCTCCTCTGGAAGATGACGCAAAGGTCGACGATTATGTCCACTGAACGCAGTATGAAAAGCTTAAACCACGACGACGCGATGAAGTTACGTCAAGCGGATACGCAGCTGCTGTATGAGGACATTGAACGTTTTCTTCGCAAAGCCGTTCCTTTATCGGGAATACCGCTCACCATCCTTAAAGGGCAGCTAAACCGGGTTGCCTCGCCCAAACCTCCGTTTATTTTACTGCAAGTTGTGTATGAAAAGTCTTTATCGTTAAATGAAACGCGTTACACGTCGCGCTATAAAATTATGCGCGATTACAGCGAATGCGCCATACAAATGGATTTTTACGGCAGTGATACCATTGCGTCGCAAAAGATGGCCAAATCGTTTTTGGTGCGGTTTAACGACCCGTGGGCGAGTGAGCAATTTGAACGCTATGGTCATGCTATAGCGCCCCTGTATTGCCAAACCATTACGCTTAAGGGCTATGTGACCGGTGAGCGGCAATTTGCGGATCGTTCCACCCTACAAGCCTATTTTTCACTATCCCCCGAATTTGGCGTGTCCCAAGACAGCGCCATAAATTTGAGGATGGTGTGAAGTGGGATGATGATTGAACCGAGTATTTTTTAGATTTTAGTGGAAGGTTAAGCGGGTTAAATCGGGTTTGCAGGGCAGAAGGATGTTCAATTTTATATGCAAACGTAAGCGTGCCATACGATAATGCTTGGGGTTTTAACGCTTTATTTACTTTCTTTGCAGGTAAAAAAAGGTAAAGTGAAACTCTCTATGTGGTGTTTTTGCGTTTCATGTATCCGAGTATTCATAATGCGTTCTCACGTTTTAACCTTTTTAACGCTATCCCTTTTTTTTACAGGATTTACCGAGCAAAGCCTTATGGCGCAATCCTCTACCGCCAGCGTGGTTATTCCAACTACTCGAACTATATCCTTTCCTACGGATAGCGCTGATAGCGCTAACCAGCCGATACAATTTTTTTATAATTCGTCACGTTCTACGCGAACAAATACCGTATCGCACCAGCTGTTAGATAAAAACACCTTTTATTTTACTGATAATCGCTATGGCAATCGTTACCATTTCAATGGGGACGTTACGACAAGCGGAAATTTAAGCAGTGGGGGTGCCTTCAATTCTAAAAATTGGAGTGTTTCCAACGAAAATATTTCCGTTAACAATTCCACGTCCACTACCCCCACTTTGTTTTTAAGTAACGATGGGTACGGCTACGATTGGGAAAACCTAAAACGCAATACGTTGATGATCGGTGGGGCAAACCGCTCAGCGATTGCTGGTATCAAAGCTTCGTGCCAAAATATTTCTGGCGGGGATTTGGGCGGGTCCTGTTATCAATTTACCGATATGGGGGGACAACAAGGTAACAACCGCAGTGGTGCAGGCCTATCCGATGGGATTAACATGGATATGCGGGCGACGGACAATTCGCCATTGGACGTCATTGGGGCCAATCAACTGATTCAAAACACCGATGGATCCTATCACGTTAAAGGTGTTCAATTGTTTCCCGCCACGGCAGTTGCTGTGGGTGCTACTCAGTTTAAGATTAAAGGGATGGTTGGCTGTGGCGTCGGTGTTGGTCAATCGCATTGTGAGCTAAGCGGTGCATCCGTTATTACCCTCGCAGGAAAAATTTTAACCACCACCAAGGTAACTGCAGGACCATACGATCCAACGACCCAAACGACCCTGATGCAGTTGGGTGACGGCAACACGCTGAATGCCCCCTTAACGGTTTCAACCCCTTTATCGGTTTTGTATTATTCTGGGGATGGAACCGCCTATGGGGTCAGCTTTGGTCAAGATGGGACGCCGGGGGCTTATGGTGCAGCGTATACACTAATTTATCCGGCTTTATCTTTAGAAGAACAAGCGTTGATCCTGAGCCGTATGGCTATATGGACCAATCTTGCCGACGGGATGCAAAGCACCGAAGGGGGAAGCAACGAAGACGACGCAAACGTCGATATGCCCAATTATTACTATGGATACAATTCCGGGATTGGGGTCGTTGCGATTAACCAAGCGAACATTGATCGCATCAACGCGGATACCACGTTGACGCCCGCGCAAAAGCAACAAGCCATTCGACTAAACCAGTACACGCGGATGAATGTTGAAACCAGTTATTACCCTGGAACGGCGGACGCAAAGGGGGGATGGCGAACGTTGGAGGCCTCTAATACAGGCGCCCACAATACGCCCCGATTTATTTTGGTTCAGCAAGGCAACACGATCGTTCAAAAGAATTCGGATGGGAGCCAGATTACCCCGCAATTGGATTATCGCTTAACCTATGCCTATCCGCAAACCGGAACGCTTACGCATAATTCCAATTACCACCATTACGCTCAACCGGCATTGTTTTTAGGATTGAACAATAAAAATTTTAATCTTTACGCCATGCAAGCGCACGTTGACGCACCGGATTCCATTACCCGTGCGTATGATAACGAATGGGATTTTTGGATGTTGCCTCGAAAAAATAATCCCAATGCGGCGGTCAATAGCCGTGGTTTGACCCTCACCTGGGGCAATTCAACGGGTCCTTTTGCGACCGGCAGTTATATGATGCGTTTGGCGGGATCAAACCTGATGCCGATTGGGATCAAAGTGGACGGTGTAAATCCGTATGGAGGATACACCGTTAGGAGTGATGCTGGTTTTTCCGTTCAACGATGGGCCTTTCCAAGCAATGCATATTTAAAAAATGTTAACGATATGATGTCCATTGCCGCCTTGGGTCAAGCCAAGACCAATCAAGGATCGTATCAATTGTTCTCCTATATGTCTAACGATGGCCAGGCCAACAACTCTTTGCATTTGGGGTTAACCAAACAGCCTTCCACCGACCCCTTGCATTATTTGGGATGGAACGATTCCCCTAATTGCCATAACGATGGGTCATGTACCATTTTGGGACAGGTTATTTTTGACCCTGCAGGATACAAAGGCGGCATTGCGCTGGGATCCGGTCAAGGTAAAACCACTCAGTTAGGAGTGATCGTCGATGCGAACAGTCAAGTCGTCGTCCCGCATAATGTCACGATTGACCAAACCCTAGCGGTCAAGAAAACCATCTTTGCGCATCAATTGATCAGTCCTTTGTCCACCCCATCCTCCTCCTCAGCGCCTTGTACAGCTGGAGAGTTCCGCGATGATGCCAACTACCATTACGTTTGTGTGGCTACCAACAAGTGGAAACGCGTGGCGTTGTCTGATTTTTGATGTTTAGCTCGACTTGACCCTTATGGGGTTAGTAGAGACAGTTAACGAAACCTTATGGATTGAGAAGTCGCATGGGATTTGAGCAAATATTACGAGCAAAAATAAAATGGCTTCGCCAACATGCGGGTTTGGTTAACAATTGTTTGTGCGGATGCGTGGGTCAAAAAGTCAAAATTGTATCCAATACGTCCAATATTGACTTAAATATATTTATTACGAACGTGCTTGGGGTTTTTTGATCTAAACCCAAACGAAGCTGTGTATCATACATTGTTTCCAACCCATACGTTGCTCCTTTTAACTCAAGAAATTACCCAAGAACGTTTAAAGAGTTTTTTGATTTCAATGGCATCTTCTTTAGCTGAGCCGCGGATTGAACGCTATTTCATTTTTATAATAAAATAGAAAATGCCGTTGATCCTTAGAAATCCAAGTTTTCCCATATCCTTCAACACACAGGGGGGGTCGTCAACGTGTCTATACACACTTGAAAGACCACCATGTTGAACAGGGTACGGATCTAAGTTTGCCACTTATCCTCTCCTAAAAATTGTTCGAAATATCTATAAATTGATACGAACGCGGTATGTACGGCGCGAAAGGCAAAGGATAAGTTGGTAGTCGGCGGAAAATACTTTCGCCAACCATGCGCCACATTGACCCCATTTGGATGCAGCATGGACGATGAATAGAGGGGTTAGCGCTCAATGAACACTGCATAATAGGAAAGAGGATGCGCTCTCACAGCGTTATTTTTCCTGAATTACTTATCCTTAAAGTGCATGGGGGGTTTTTAACCCACGTTATGAAGCGTGAACGTTCTGCTTAAAGTAGTGCGTCTAATCTTAATTTTCTATTTTTACATTAACATAAACTGGAGAAAGACTATGAGTCTCGTTGATCCTAATACTCCAAAAGATGCGCGTCCTCTGGGATTGCCGGATTCCGATAACCTTAAACTGGTATTTAGCGATGAATTCACTACCGCTGAATTGGATACAACCAAATGGACCGCCCGTGATCAAGATCGTGGTAAAGGAAATAGTGGCCTTGAATGGTGGTATAAATCCAGCAATGTGCGCAAGGCAACCGGTAACAATGCCCTTGCCATTGATGTGGGTAAAATTAGCGACACCGTTTATTCTGGTGGTCGGATTGATTCACAAGGTAAATTTGATTTTACTTTTGGTACGTTGGAGTGCCGGATGCACATTCCACCCACCATAGGACATCTTGCAGCCGCTTGGCTGCAATCTGCGGTTGGCCTTCCCGAAGGGCCGAATGTGACCGCGCGAACAGGCTCTGAAATTGATATTATCGAAAGCTTCAGTACCGAAAACCAGTACGCCGTAACCTTGCATTGGGGTGGGTATGGTCAGTATCATAAACAATCTTCCGTAACCGTAGCGGCCCCTAATCTGCACAATACGTGGTATCATACGCTTGGGCTAAGCTGGCAGTCGGATAAAATGTTGTTTACCTTTGATGGAAACATCATACGAACCATTACGGACGCCAATCTTATCAGCCAAGTGCGGGAATTTCCTATTTTTTCCAACGAAGTCATTTCGTTTGCTCAGGGGGATATTCGTAAGGCACCTTTGGATGCAAGTTGCACGGTATATGTTGATTACGTCCGTATCTGGCAATAAGAAGCCTGTAAAAACCTTTCTTCTTTTTATAAAATAACGATTGTATTTTATTATTTTATCGCAATGGTAGACAGGTAATCGCATTTTCGTACTTTTATACGATAGTTTTACCGTGTCATCGTCTGGGTTGTGTGATTGCCTTTTGTGAAATGGGCTTCCGCAAGCAACGGGGGGATCAATGCCCTGTTTTTGGGGTTTTTTGGGGATACAATACGCGATCTTTTTGTTTAAGCCAAGCCTACAC
>NZ_CAWUGZ010000112.1:0-21210 GCF_963921845.1 Commensalibacter sp. Nvir
CCTTATAAACAGTTCATTATCTAAACACACTTATTCTTATTGTAGTTATGCTGAGTCATACCAAATTCGCCATACCATTTAAATAAATAAGACAACAAATTATTCGTAACTCCTATTTTTGCTTCTATTGAAATAATGCCACGAACAAACTAAAAACTCTTACCCTAATTGTCGACCCAATTAGGGTATGTTAGGTTATTGGAAAAGGCAGCTTGACATCAGTTGATAATTTCATATTTCAATGAGAGAATTATGCAAAACAGAAGACAATTTTTAACTCAAGCAGGAATTGCACTTACTTCTTTAGCTGTGATGCAAATGTTCTCTCAAGCTACCCAAGCCTTTCCTCCTTTATCCTATAAAAATTTTCTACAGGAAATTTACCAACAAGCTTCTCAAAAAGGGATGAATGCACAGCGTATCCAACCCGCTTTGTTCGCGCTGAATGCGCCTAATGAAAAAGTCTTGCAACTTGATCGCAAGCAACCCGAGTTTACTTTAACGTGGGAAGAGTATTATCAAAAAGTTGTCACAGCCAGCAAAATTGAAAAGGGAAAAAAAGCCTTTAGCGACACCCAGGCTTTTCTTACTCTTCTTTGGCAACAGTATAGCGTTGATCCAAGAGTAGTTTTGAGCATCTGGGGTATTGAATCCGCTTATGGTGAACATAATGGTAATTTTAATGTAATTGATTCATTAGCTACGCTTGCTTATGAGGGTAGAAGAGCTAATTTTTTCAAAAGTGAATTATTTAATGCACTAAAAATAATTGATAACGGTGATATTACTTGGCAATCAATGCTTGGCAGTTATGCCGGGGCAATGGGACAACCCCAATTCATGCCAAGTGCATATTTGCGCTACGCGGTAGACGCTACAGGAGATGGACGTCGTGATATTTGGAATAATATCCAGGATGTATTAGCGTCGATTGCTAACTATTTAAATAAATTTGGCTGGAGAGCGAATGAGCCTTGGGGGCAAGAAATAACACTGCCCGTAGGATTTTCTGATTCTATGATAGGGAGGCATATCGTAAAACCGCTGCAATACTGGAGCAGTTTGGGGGTTCGAAGAAAAGATAGTTCAAATTTTGCCTCAGTCAATGTAGGGGGAGCTATTCTTTGCCCTGATGGAGTGGGAGGAAAAGCTTATATGGTTTATCATAATTTTAATGTTATACGTCGATATAATCCTTCGGACTATTATGCGCTTGCCGTAGGTTTATTATCAAATAACCTCACGTGAGCTAAGATTGTTTTTCATTCAAAAATATCGTATTTCTAATACTCAACGCTTTTTACATTTCGTCGCTTCAGTCAGCAGGAAACCCGATGATTAAAAAGGTTTATGTGTTATTCGTCGCAGTGACGCTTATTAGCTGTTCCAAAAGTGACCGTATCGCCAAACAATCGCCAACAGTTCACTACGAAATAGGGAATCCTTATCCATTAGGAGAACAATGGTTTTACCCTGAAGAAAATTTTGCCTATAACTCAACAGGATTGGCAAGCGTTTCCTCAAAATCAAAAGGAGAACTAACTGCAAACGGTGAAATCTATAACCCGGAATCCATGACGGGTGGACATCCAACCCTTCAATTGCCATCCATTGTCCAAGTTAAAAACCTCGATAACGGTAAAACCATTACCATTCGTTTGAATGACCGAATTCATACTTTGCCGGCCAGATTATTAGAACTCACGCCTAAAGCCGCTCATTTATTAAATATGGATTTACACCTACCTGCAAAAGTAGAAGTTACAGAAGTTGAAAAGGCTAGTCAGAAACTTGCTTTTGAATTACCAAATGGACCACAGACTCAGATGCAAGTACAAACGGCTCCTCTAGATACTATCAAAGTTGAAAATCTTGATGGTTTTCCTATAAACTCTCGTCCAAATAGTGTTCAAAACATTTTAACTAAGTCCGTTTTTAATTCAACACATGTTCTGCCAGAATTGCCCGCTATTGTCACCCAAGGATCTGCAATAGGTGGCGATTTATGGATCGAAGGGGGCTCGTTCACCTCTCGTATTTACGCCAGACGTTTTGCAGCGCGAATGAATGGAAAATTGATAACACAGTATAAAAATGGAAAACGATCCATAAGGGTGCTGCGTGGCCCTTATCAGAGCGTTAACCAAGCTGATCAAGATCTTAACTATCTTATAAAATCAGGCATTAAAGGTGCCAAAATTATTGTCGAATAGGAATAACAGGCGTGCAAACTCGTAGATCTATCCTTGCCAGTGCTGGTAGCCTTGCAATATTTTACGCAACGTTACCTTCATGCTTAGCCAAGCCCAATCATAATAGAAAATTCAAGAAAAAAACTTCAATCCCTACCGCATCCTTTACCTATGGGCCTCCGGCCACAACTCCCATTGGTCCATTTGACACGGTTGCTCAATATGCTTTTATTATGGACTTCAATACTGGGACAACATTGCTTGATAAGTCAGCGGATCAACCCATGCACCCTTCGTCCTTAACCAAAATTATGACTTGTTACATCGTTTTTGCAATGCTGCGTACGGGTCGTATCAAACTCGACCAGCTAATGCCTGTAAGCGAAAGGGCATGGCGTATGCAAGGATCAAAAATGTTTGTTCCTTTAAACGGGCAAGTACGTGTCCAAGATCTTATCCAAGGAGTCATTATTCAATCAGGCAACGACGCCTGCATCGTTCTTGCTGAAGGAATAGCAGGCTCAGAAGAACAATTTGTACATATAATGAATGAGCTTGCTCCCAAAATGGGATTAAGAAACTCTCATTTTATGAATTGTACAGGTTGGCCCGATGCCAACCATATGATGTCCGCAAGGGACGTTGCTTTGGTCGCTTATCATCTTATTCATGATTATCCTGAATATTATCATTATTTTTCCGAGAAAGAATTTACGTTCAATCGGATCACTCAAGGAAACCGTAATGTTTTGGTCGATAAAGGATTAGCTGATGGTCTTAAAACAGGTCATACCGAAGCAGGAGGATATGGATTATGTGCCAGTTCCGAACGCAACGGAAGACGTGTAATCATGGTTGCAAACGGTATGAATTCTACGAATGTAAGGGCCCATGAAAGTGAACGCCTCTTGCAATGGGCTTTTAATCAATTCGAAAATATAGCTTTATTTCATAAAGGCGAGGTTGTTGAACATGCTTCTGTATGGATGGGTACTGCACCGACTGTTCCCCTCATAGCAGGAGAAGATTTGCTTTTAACAGTACCACAGGGTGAACGTAATAAACTTAAAGTCACTTTAGACTATACCCAACCTATTCCTGCACCTATCGCTAAAAACCAACCCATCCAGGCTACTTTGTCTATACAAGATAAAGGAAACGTAATTCAAATTCCAATTGTGGCAGGTGAAACTGTTGAAAAAGCAGGTATTATAGCACGAACTATTAAAAATATTAGTTACCATATAGGTCAAAATTTTTAATCAGTTAAATAGCAATTTCACTCATGTCAGCGTACAAAGCAAAAAAGATGATTAAGCCTTTGAGCAAGGGATATTTTATTACTTTTGAAGGGGGTGAAGGAGGCGGAAAATCTACCCAAGCAAAACTTTTAACAGACGCATTGACTAAGCATAATTTTGTAGTCACACAAACGCGAGAACCAGGGGGATCACCAGGCGCAGAAGAAATACGGGATCTTTTATTGTTTGGAAAACATACGCTTTCGTTGAAAGCTGAAATATTAGCACATTTTTCAGCTAGGATGGACCACGTAGACCAATTAATATACCCCGCTTTAAATCGAGGTGAAATTGTAATTTGTGATCGTTTCATTGATTCGACGTTGGCCTATCAGGGCTATGGTTTGGCCAGGGGTGATAAAAAAATTTTAAAATTTATCCATGCCTTATCCAACCTTATTGATGTTAAACCTCAGTTGACGTTTTTACTTAAAACCTCATTGCCTATGATGCAAAACCGGTGTCAACAAAGAAATCAACGTTTGGATCGATACGAACGTTTACCTAAGGATTTTCATCACGACGTTCTTGAAGGATTTCAAATAATTTCTAAACACAACGCCTACCGCTATATTTGTATTGATGCTTCTGAATCTATTGAAGCTATTCATCAAAAAATTCTTTCTATAACTTTTCAAAAGCTAGCGACATTGCCTCATGAAACCTAACGAGCAGCAGCATTCCTTATGGGGGCACCATAGACCTTTAAAACAATTCAAAAAAGCATTCATTGAAAATAAACTTCATCATGCTTGGCTTATTACAGGGGAGGAGGGTGTCGGAAAATTAACATTTGTACACCACCTCATCAAAATGATTTTGAGTAAGACAAATACAGCCCTCTCCCCAATTAATGCCCTGAGTCATCCTGATATTCTCTTTATCGATCGTCGAATGGATGAAAAAAAACAGCGTTTACATTCAGAGATACTTGTCGATGACATCCGAGCTGTAAATGAATTTTTAGCTTTAACACCCGCTCAAGGAGTCTGGAGAATCGTCCTCATCAACCATGCGGAAAAAATGAACCTAAACGCTACGAATAGTTTGTTAAAAATTCTTGAAGAACCCCCAAAAGCATCGTTATTGTTTCTAACTTGCCATTGCCCAGAAAATTTACTTTCTACCTTAAAGAGTCGTTGTCAAAAGTTACGACTCAATCCGTTATCCAAGCATGAAATGCAACACGCATTGCATTTCTTTTTCCCAGATTTACCTCAGAACACCATTGATCAACTCGTTGATGCTTCTTACGGATCCATAGGAAGCGCCCTTAAAATTTTAAACAGTGGTTACTTGGAATTGAAAGAAATTACTGATAATTTTTTTGCTCGTCCAGATGTTAACAGCAATTTTTTTACAATAATTGACACCATTATGCAGTATGAAAATGGGTTTACCCTTTTTTTAGAATTAATTTCGAAAAAAATTTACGAGAATACCGTCTTAGCAATACGGGAGGCACGAACTGAATTTGGCAATCCTTTGCATTCGATTGCCGAATGGATTGATCGTTGGAAACAAATTTTAGAATGGCATAACCAGACAATATCTTTTAATTTAGATAAAAAACAAACCTTACTCTGTGAACTCAATCTTATAAGTAAACCATGAAACCTCATTATATGATCACTACCCCCATTTATTATGTAAATGGGTCTCCCCATCTTGGACATGCCTATACCTCTATTGCAGCGGACATTATTGCCCGTTTTAAACGCCTTGACGGGTACGATGTTTTTTTTCTTACGGGTACAGACGAACATGGACAAAAAGTCGAACAAGCTGCACAGAGCAACGATCAAACCCCACAAGATTTTACCAAAGAAATTTCACATCAATTTCGTTCAATGGCGGATCGATTGCAAATAACCTACAACGACTTTATTCGAACTACCGAAGAACGACATATAAAGAGTTGCCAAGCGTTATGGAACAAAATTGCTCAGGCTGGGCATATTTATTTAGGTTCTTATGAAGGATGGTATTCGGTACGGGATGAGTGTTATTATGGAGAAGATGAACTAATTAACACTTCTGATGGACGCAAACTTGCCCCTTCTGGTGCTGAAGTAAAATGGTTAAAAGAACCTTCTTACTTTTTTGACCTTTCACAGTGGCAAGATAAGTTATTAGAATTTTATAATCAACACCCTAATTTTGTTGGACCAGAAAGTCGAAAAAACGAATTATTAAATTTTATTAAATCTGGATTACGTGACCTTTCAATCAGTCGTACTAGTTTTAAATGGGGAATTCCCGTTCCCAATGACGATAATCATGTGATGTATGTGTGGTTCGATGCCTTAACCAATTATATTTCCGCTTTGAATTATCCAGATAATACAGAGTTATGGCGTTTCTGGCCTGCCGATCTACATTTAGTTGGCAAAGAAATTTCTCGATTCCATGCGTTATATTGGCCCGCATTTTTAATGGCCGCGGATATTGAAATCCCCAAACGCATTTACTCTCATGGTTGGTGGACCGTAGAGGGTGAAAAAATGAGTAAATCTGTTGGTAATGTAATTGATCCTTTAGCGCTAATTGACGAATTCGGGCTAGATCCATTACGATTTTTTTTAATTAGAGAAGTTCCCTTTGGTGGCGATGGTGATTTTAGTCGACGCTCTCTTATCAATCGCCTGAACAGTGAACTGTGCAATGATTTAGGAAACCTTACACAACGAACACTTGCCCAAGTGAACCGTAATTGTAACGGTCTCATCCCAGAAATAGGTATGCGTAATGAAAACGATATGGATTTTTTATCTCAAGCCTATTTGCTGCCAGAACGACTAAGAGAACAACTGGACCGACAAGCTTTAAATGAATCCTTAGACTCTGTATGGAAAATCATTCGCGCTTCCAATAGTTACATTGATCAGCAAGCGCCTTGGGCTTTGAAAAAAACAGATTTGCGTCGTATGGAGGTTGTATTAAGGGTTTTGATAGATACGTTAAGAGTTATTGCGACTTGCTTACAACCCTTTATGCCGGAATCGATGGGTAAACTTTTAAATCAATTAGGGGTTAAAGCGGAAGAAAGGCAACTTAAAGACCTTGCTCACCCCCTTCCATCAGGCAGAAATTTACCTGTTCCAGTAGGTATATTTCCTCGTTTTGTGGAGAAATAAGTACATAATGTATCTTGTGGACACACATTGTCATTTGGATTTTTTTCCCTCTGACCAACGCGTTGACCTCTTTCGTCGTTGTAAAGAATCCAATGTAGGGGAATTGGTTACTATTGGTACCCGTCTATCTCAAGCAAGCGTCCAAATTAATCTTACCCAACTTTCTTCCCCAACACTTAAAATTTGGTGCACCATCGGCACTCATCCAGGACATGTTGAAGAAGAAATAGCAGAAACGACCGACGCAATTGCCTCTTTTACTCAACATCCCATGGTTATTGGGATTGGTGAAACGGGGCTTGATTATTACTATGGAGAAGTGGAATATTTTGAAAAACAAAGACAATCCTTCAAAAGGCATATTCAAGCGTCTCAGATAACACAATTACCGTTATGTATTCATGCTCGAAACGCCGACGAAGATCTTATCCATATAATTTCTGAAGAATACGGAAAGGGTGGGCCTTTCCCATTTGTTATTCATTGCTTTTCCTCAAGTTTAGAACTGGCTCAATTTGCTTTAAAAATGGGGGGATATATCAGCATTTCTGGAATTGTGACGTTTAAAAATGCAGGCGATTTAAGAAGCATTATCAAAGAATTACCCTTGGATCGCCTTTTAATTGAAACGGATTCTCCTTATCTTGCTCCCGTTCCTAAGAGGGGTAAACAAAATGAACCCGCATTCGTTGCCTACACAGCGCAATTTCTCGCAAAATTATTTCAAATTAAATTAGAAGAACTGACCCATACAACCACTCGTAATTTTTATAAACTTTTTAGCAAGGCATCCGCCACATGAAAGTTTTAATCCTTGGATGTGGTGGTTCCGGTGGAGTCCCCACAGTTGGAGGAAAAGATGGGGCTGGATACTGGGGAGCTTGCGACCCTCTAGAACGCAAAAACCAACGGACACGTTCTTCTATTATCATCGAAACGTTACATAATAAAAAAATTATGATTGATACTGGACCTGATATACGTACACAATTACTTCGAGAAAAAATAAGCACATTGGATGCGGTTGTTTATACCCATGCTCATGCTGATCATATTGCAGGGTTGGATGAACTCAGATCTATTAATCGCTGTATACATAAGGCATTACCTATTTTTGCAACAAAAGAAACACTTACCGAATTAAAAAGCCGGTTTACTTATGCATTTAAACCGTGGACTACAGCCCCGCATTTTTTTAGACCTGTTTTGGAGGTCAATTTAATTGCTTATGGCGAGCCCATTACGATTGGTCCAGATTGTCTGCAGACCTTCGAGCAAAAACATGGTGCCTCCAAAACGTTGGGGGTTCGTTATAAATCAATTGCCTATTCGACGGATGTCACGCATATAAGTGAAAATGGCTTTAAAATTTTATCTGGAGTTGAAACATGGATTATTGGCTGTTTTCAAAGAAATACTCATCCTGCACATGCCGCACTAAACAACGTGATAGAATGGCAAAAAATTGTAAAACCTAAACGAATTATTTTAACCCATATGGGCCCAGATATGGACTGGAAGTGGTTAAAATTGAATTTACCCCAAAGTATTGAGGTTGCTTATGATGGATTAACTCTATAGGGTAATAAAATTCTTTTACGCAACAATCTCTTTTAAATAATTTACAGAGTTCTCAATGATAAGCGAACCCCATGGTCTGATTCAAGATACATCATTTAGCAATGCATTAAGCGAGCGTTATTTAGCGTATGCCTTATCAACAATTATGTCTCGCTCGTTGCCTGATGTACGCGACGGCTTGAAACCAGTACACAGAAGATTGCTTTTTGCAATGAGGCAATTAAAACTTGATCCAAAATCTGGTTTTAAAAAATGTGCACGTATTGTGGGAGATGTTATTGGTAAGTATCATCCGCATGGGGATGCGGCTGTATACGAGGCCTTGGTCAGGCTAGCACAGGATTTTGCCGTTCGTTACCCGTTAATTGAGGGTCAAGGTAATTTTGGATCCATTGATGGAGATAACGCAGCCGCTATGCGGTACACCGAATCCCGCATGACTGCAGTAGCACAATTAGTACTCGACGGTATTGATGAAGATAGTGTTGATTTTAGGACTACTTATGATGGAGAGGAAGAAGAACCTATCGTTTTACCTGGAGCCTTTCCTAATCTACTCGCCAACGGTGCTAGCGGTATTGCTGTGGGAATGGCTACTAATTTGCCACCTCATAATGTAGGGGAAATTTATGACGCCGCAATGCATTTAATAAAAAATCCTGAGGCCAACACAGAGGATTTAATAAAATTTGTAAAAGGTCCCGATTTTCCTACTGGTGGATTAATTGTTGAAAATCAAGAGGTTATAAAACAAGTTTATCAAACGGGTAGAGGTTCCCTTAGAGTACGAGCGCGATGGAATCTTGAGCAAGGACGGTTTGGAACGTGGCACGTGGTCATAACAGAAATTCCTTATCAAGTACAAAAATCCAAACTCATTGAACAAATCGCTGTGTTAATGGAGCAAAAAAAACTACCTCTTTTATCAGATATAAGAGACGAAAGTACAGACGAAATTCGAATCATAGTTGAACCAAAAAACCGAACGTTGGAACCTGAAATTTTAATGGAGTCACTGTTTCGTATAACTTCCTTGGAAACAAAATTTTCTTATAATATGAACGTTTTGGATAAAAATTTAGTTCCAAATGTCATGGGTTTAAAAGATTTATTAAATGCTTGGCTTGATCATCGTCATCAAGTCTTATTACGCAGAAGTCGTTATCGTTTATCGCAATTAGAACGAAGAATGGAAATATTAAATGGATTTCTGGCAGTTTATTTGAATATGGATGAAGTTATTCGTATTATTCGCGAAGAAGAAGAAGTAAAAAATGTGCTTATATCCACCTTTAGTCTTACGGAATTGCAGGCGGAATCCATTCTAAATATGCGATTAAGAAGCTTAAGAAAACTTGAGGAAGAAGGTATAAAACAAGAACATAAACGGCTTACGTTGGAAAAGGATCAGTTGTATGGCTTATTAACAAATGAAAAACGCTGTTGGAAAACGATAACCAGTCAGCTTAAAGAAGCCAAAAAAATATTCGAGAGTGGTGCTTTAGGAAAGCGAAGAACCGATATTCATAATGCCCCTAAACTTATACCTATTGACGAATTTTTAGAAGAAACTGAACAAGAACCGCTCACCCTTTTTCTTTCAACGAAAGGATGGATCAGGGCCTTAAAAGGGCACAATTTAGAACTAAAATCCATTAAATTTAAAGAAGGCGATAAATTACGTACGCGTATTGAATGCCAAAGCAACGACCGAACGGCTGTACTGACTACGGACGGTAAAATTTACAATATCAAAGCTTCCGATCTTCCACGAGGTAGAGGAGATGGTCAGCCCTTACGGTTACTAATCGATATAGAAAATAGTGCAGAACCTGTTTGCTTTTTTATTCTAGAAGAGGCTCGCTATTTACTTACGACCGAGGCTGGTTATGGTTTTATTGTTGAATCCCTTCAACTCATCACAGATAGAAAAAATGGAAAGCAAATTTTTAATTTAAAAGTTAATGACAAAATTTTTTCTTGTTTAAAAGTCGCAGGTGACTATGTAGCAACCGCCACAACGTCTGGAAAATTTTTAATTTTTCCAATTGATCAGATACCTGTTATGAAAAAAAGTAGTGGCGTTATTTTACAAAAAGTTGGAAAAGGGAAATTAAAATTATCCTTATTATTTTCTTCTAAAACTAATTTGGATATTCCTAGATTGGCACGTTCAAAGTCGTTTACAGATTTGAAAGAGTATGTAGGCAACCGTGCAAGTTTGGGGAAAAAATCTCCTAATTGGTTACGAAATTTACCCCAGCAACATAATTTAGATTAAATTCACTTGTTTATCTAAATTAACTTTTTAATGTTATTTTATAAAATTATTATACACTGACTTTAGAGATTTTTACTGGATTTAGCGTTGTGAAAGCAGCTTGGCTGCTTCCAACGCAAAATAAGTTATAATTGCGTTTGCGCCAGCACGCTTAAAACAAAGCAAGGTCTCTAGAATAGTCTGGTCTTTTTTTAAATATCCTTGATGAATAGCATTCATCAACATCGAATATTCACCTGAAACTTGATAGCTAATAATAGGAATTTCAAAACGATCTCTTACGGATCGAACAATATCTAAATAAGGCAAACCGGGTTTGATAATAACAGAATCTGCTCCTTCCTGAATATCCATTTCAACTTCAAGAAGCGCTTCGCCCCGATTGGCTGGATCCATTTGATAAGTTTTTTTATCCCCTACTAGCAATTCTCCTGTTTCCAAAGCATCGCGAAAGGGACCATAGTAAGCACTCGCATATTTAGCGGCGTAAGACATGATTAAAATTCTATCCTGACCCGCTTGATCTAAAGCTTGTCGTATAGCACCAATGCGCCCATCCATCATATCAGAAGGAGCAAGAACATCAATTCCCGCTTGCACCTGAGTAAGGGATTGTTTGATCAATATTTCTATGGTTTTATCGTTGACGATAATCTTGTTATGTATAATTCCATCATGGCCATGGTCGGTATAAGGATCTAGCGCTATATCCCCCATCAACAATATATCAGGAAAGTATTGTTTTAACGTTCTAGCCGCACGACATATCAAATTTTCTGAATTAAAAGCCTCACTGCCTTCAGGATTACGATTTTTTTTAGGGGTAACTGGGAATAATGCCAAAGCGGGCAAACCCAGTTGAACAGCTGGTTCAACATACGACGGCAAACGATCTATCGAAACCCGTTTTATCCCTACCATCGAAGAAATTTCTGTCTCTATTCCTGTACCTTCCATTATAAATACAGGCCAAATTAAGTCATCAATCGAAAAGGTATTTTCAGCTACCAATCGACGAATAGCTGTGCTTGATCGGTTACGACGCATACGTGTTAAGGGAAATTTACCTATCATGATATCACTGCTTACAAAAATTTAGCAAAACATTCAAAATAAATAATTACTTAAAATTACTAAGTTTACTGTGTTTAAATCCATAACAAAAATAAACAACTATCCCAATAGCAAGCCAACCCAGTAGCATTACCCAGGTAAGAGAATTTAAAGAATACATTAAAATTAAACTAGTCAAGGTTGCAATAATAGGAATAATATCCCCACCAGGAGCTTTAAATTTCCTTGGATAATTCCTATGCGTACGTCGCAACACGATAACAGAAGTACATACAAATACGAAAGCTGTTAATGCACCAATTGAACACATACTACTTAAAATTGAAATAGGGAAAAACGCCGAAAGTAAACAAATTACAATCATAAAAAAAATGTGAGAAGACCAAGGTGTTTTAAATTTGGGATGTGTTTTGGAAAAAAAAGCAGGAATAAGTCCATCTTTAGAAAGTGTATAAAAAATACGCGTTTGTCCAATTAAAAGAAGAAACAAGATAGGCACATATCCACAAATAACACTAAGTTTCACTAAAGGTTGCAACCATGCAAAAGGAATATGATTAATGGCTGTTGCTACAGGGGCAGCATCGCCAATTAAATCTTTATAATACACAAGCCCTACTATGACACAGGCAAACGAAACATAGATTACCGCACATACAGCAATGATAATCAAAATAGCTCTGGGAATATTTTTAGAAGGATTTTTAATTTCCTGGGCCGCTGAAGATACGCTATCAAAGCCGATATAAGCAAAAATAATCATACCCGCTGCTTGCATAATTCCAGAAAATCCATAATGCCCAAACTCTCCTGTATTTGGTATTACAAAAGGATGGTAATTATGAAAATCAATATAAAAAGCCCCAAACCCTATCATGGTCAGAATAACAAATATTTTAATAAAAACAACAATATTGTTTATTCGCAACGATTCCTTAATCCCTCTCATTAAAACAAATGTAAGAAGAATGATAATAAAAGTAGAAAATAAATTTAAATATCCGTGCCCTACAGAACCATCGGCAAGCTTATACGTTTCAAAAGGTGAAGAAATAAGCCGAACATCAGGATAAATGCCAAATCCATTGAGTGTTGATAAAATATACTTTGACCAACTAACGGCGACTGCTGCTGCTCCCACCGCATATTCTAAAACCAGACTCCACCCTACGATCCACGCAATGAATTCACCAAAAGCAATATACGTATAGCTATAAGAACTTCCAGAAACTGTAACCATACTTGCAAGTTCACTGTAACATAAACCAATAAATGAACAAGCAACTGCACCCATTAAAAAGGACAAGATTACCGCCGGTCCTGCATGTTCTGATATGGCAATACCGGTAATGGAAAATAGACCTGTCCCAACAATTCCCCCGACACCATAGAAAATTAAAGTAGTCATGCCAATAACTCTTGCAAGATCATTATCCGCAATTTGATCATTATCTATTGGTTTTTTGCGAAAAAGCGAATAAGGCGTAAGTTTCGGCATAAAATAATCCTGATCTAAACAAGTGGAAATATTCTTTTAAACGGTTGCACAGCGATTGAAAAACAATTTTTTCAATTTATGTCTTTTAAAAAAAAACTTTCTAATTTATCTATTAAATATTGGTTTTTTTTTATTCTTTTCATTACTACATACGTCAGGGATTTGCAAATGTCTTACCATTCCTCACACGATCAATTCTTTAATGCTGACATATCTATAACGGATCCTGAAATTAACAACGCGATCAAGAGTGAGCTCTTACGTCAACAAGACGGTATCGAGCTTATCGCCAGTGAAAACATTGTTTCCCATGCTGTTTTACAAGCTCAAGGAAGCGTTTTGACCAATAAATACGCCGAAGGATATTCAGGAAGACGATATTACGGTGGATGTAGTGAAGTTGACAAAGTCGAAATTTTAGCTATTGAACGAATAAAAAAAATATTTGGAGCTAAATACGCAAACGTTCAGCCCCATTCTGGTTCAAATGCAAATCTTGCAGCGTTCATGGCAACAATTAAACCCGGTGAAAAAGTACTAGGAATGAATTTGGCCTCGGGTGGCCATCTTACACATGGTGCAGCCCCTAATTTTTCTGGAAAATGGTTTAATGCATTGCCTTATGGAATTAGACGTCAAGATGGTTATCTTGATTACGAGGAAATGGAAGCTACTGCTCGAGCCGAAAAGCCACGGTTGATCATTGCTGGTGGATCAGCTTATCCAAGAACTATTGATTTTGAACGTTTTCGTAAAATTGCGAACGAAGTGGGGGCATATTTAATGGTTGATATGGCCCACTTTGCTGGTTTGGTTGCTGCAGAGCTTTTTCCAAACCCATTGCCTTATGCCGACATCGTTACCAGTACCACCCATAAAACACTCAGAGGCCCAAGAGGAGGATTCATTTTAACCAATTCTCCCGATTTAGCCAAAAAAATAAATTCAGCCGTATTCCCTGGATTGCAAGGGGGACCGTTAATGCACGTTATTGCTGCAAAGGCAGTTGCTTTTGGTGAAACATTAAAACCAGAATTTAAAACCTATCAGCAATCTGTCGTAAAAAACGCTAAGATACTGGCAGAAACCCTTATTGAGTGTGGTTTCAACATTGTAACTGACGGTACAGATTGCCATCTTTTGCTGGTGGATTTGCGTCCTAAAAAAGTTACCGGTAAGCAAGCTGAGGAAAGCTTAGAAAGAGCAGGGATCACCGTCAATAAAAATGCCATTCCATTTGATCCTGAAAAACCTGCAATCACCTCTGGCATACGATTAGGCAGTCCTGCTGGAACCTCTAGAGGATTTGGCGAAGCTGAATTTCGTGAAATTGGCTTTCTTATCAATGAAGTATTAACCTCTTTAGCTAACGCTCCGGAAGGCGATAACCGTATTGCTGAGCAAGCCGTTCTTAAAAAAGTAAACGCTCTTTGTCAGCGTTTTCCAATTTATAAAAAGTAAGCGTGTTATTTATAGTTTTTATACGATCTATTTGGAATAGGTTACCTATAGAAGCTAGACGTTACGGGTTGGCTTCTATAGGTTCTTTATGCGCTCCTTCAGCTCCCCAACATTATGTAATAGGATCAACGCTACTTGTAGCGGGTGAACTTTCTAGAGCGAATGGTTTAGGTGAAGGAGCTAGATTAATGCTTCAGGCTTTAAAAAACTTAAATATACCATCCGATTATCTCGAAATTTCTCCTTACTTTTTTTCATATAAACACTATCAACGTAACGCTAAAATTTTATCTGATAATCCTTATGCTCCTATAATATTTCATATTAATTCGCCGCAAATTCCTTTTGCATTATTAAGTTTACCCCAAAAACATTTAAAAAACCGCTTATTGATTGGATATTGGGCATGGGAATTACCTATTCTTCCAAAAATATGGAAGTTTGGGTTTCATCATATTCATGAAATCTGGACTCCCTCATATTTCAGCGCCAATGCCATGGAATCGTTAGCCGCTAATTATAAAAAAACTGTGCGTATTGTACCACATCCTGTCGCTGAAAAATATGTTTCATTGTCGCACAAAAAAAAAATAAAAGAACTTGAGGGATTAGAAAAAAAAATCATAATTTTAAGTTCTATTAATTTATCTTCAAGCTTTGCTAGAAAAAATCCAATTGGTGTAATTAAAGCTTTCAAATACGCCAAACTTGATAGTGAAAAAGTGTTTTTAATTCTTAAACTTACTGAAGTTGGTGCTTATCAAGACAACTTTGAAACCATTAAAAAAGAAATACATCCAAATACAAATATAATTATCATTACGAGAACCTTAAGCAATGATGAATACCAAAGTTTATTAGATCGAGCGGACATCGTTTTATCATTGCATAGGAGTGAAGGGTTTGGCTTAATTGTTGCCGAAGGTATGCTATACGGTAAACCTGTCATTAGCACAAATTGGTCGGCAACGTCAGAATTCTTAGACGCACATTGCGGTATTCCAATACATTATCAGCTCATACCTGTTTTAGATGAACGTAAAGTCTATCAAGTAAAAAATGCCTATTGGGCCGATCCAGATTTAAAAGAAGCTGCCAATAAACTTAATAAACTGGTTGAGGATAGTTCTTATCGACATAGTTTAGGAATGTCTGCTTACCAAAAGGCGCAAAAACAATTCACTTCTCGAAAATTAATTTTTGCATTAAAAAACATTTCTTTTAAATTTACTTCAAAACAACTTTGAAAAATTTTAGTTTTAGCGAACAGTTTGCTACTTGCTTTCCTGTAAAATTTTTGCTTTAATTTAACTGATCTTAACCTTTCTCTTGGTTAAAATTTCTCCTTAGTTTATCAGACGATATGTATTACTGAGTTGATTTGTTGCAGTTTAAAAAAATTAACTCTAACTGTTAACTGCTCTTTTTTGTAAAGAACTTTACTTGATACATTAAAACAATGTTTGTTGCCAAAGCTGTTGGCCATACTTTACTCGACTTAAACTTAATCTATACACATAGCTTTTGCTATTTATGCATATATATCTCATTTGATGTAAAGAGTAATCTCTATCTTATGATGACTAGCTATATTCTAAATATTTTGACGATTTTTAACCTTAAGGTTAAAAAAACTCGCTTAAACTCTTTAGTCAATATTTATTACTAAATTAATTGACTGTAGTTGCAACTATTGTCAAAACGCGACTATCGTTAATATTTTATTTATCTTAAAGGTTTTTATGATAATTTTATTAAATATTCACAATGAATAACATCAATATACTCGTTTGGCAGTGGGGTCGAAAGGGAGCCGGCCCCAAGATAGCTGTTGAATTCACAAAGGCATTAAGATTAATTGACGATATTAACCCTATATTGTCTTTATCTCGCCAATCTGAAACGATTTCGAAAATAACCTATTGCGATTACAAAATTAGTGTCAATACCTACAAAAATTATTTTGGATATCTCAAATGCGTATGCCTGAGCCCTTTACGTATAGTAACCCTAGTTAAAACTTTAAAAAAATATAAAATTAAATATGCTTTTTGTATGATGCCTGGGCCTTTGGATTCAATAATGGCCATTGCCTTACGTTATCTGAAAATCCCTTTTATAGTCATTATCCATGATGCTTATCCACATCCAGGTGACGGTTATATTTTTCAAAATTTTCTACAGAAACTTCTCATTAAACAATGTTCTTATATTGTTTCTCTTACAAACTACACGCAAGCTCAATTAAAAACACAGAATGTTGCTAAGGGAAAACAATTTTTAAGTGGTTGGCATCCGCCATTTGAGTTTCCAGAAAATACAAATCCATCCCCTTTAAAAAATAATAAAATACATATCCTTAACTTCGGCCGTTTGCTATATTATAAAGGACTGGATCTTCTTGAAGAAGCTCTCAACCAATTATCAAGTTATAAATCTTTTGAATTACGAATTATTGGAAATGGACCCCACACAAGTATTTTAGATAAATTGGCAAATCACCCCAATGTTTCAGTTGAAAATCGCTGGGTCCCTGAAGAGGAAATTTCTTCTTTAATGGATTGGGCAGACCTCATTATTTTACCTTACAAAGACGCGAGCCAAAGTGGTATTGCTGCGACAGCGTTAGCATATGGCAAACCTATTTTAACTACAAAAGTAGGGGGATTAGTTGAGCAGCTTGCCCACGAACAATTTGTTTATTTTTGTGAACCTAATGCAACTTCAATTGCTAAAGAATTAGAAAAAGTTTTAAAATTAGATTTTCCTTTTCGACGACAAAAATATAACGTTCAAGAAGAGTGGAAAAAATTTGCATTTGAACTCTTAGACCAGTTAAATTTAGTAAAGATTAAGAATATATAAATAATGCCAACTGTGAACATTTTGACTGAAGATTTTGCGGGTATGAAATCACAAGCTATTGGCCTG
Organism: Commensalibacter sp. Nvir; assembly: GCF_963921845.1. Taxonomy (NCBI): domain Bacteria; kingdom Pseudomonadati; phylum Pseudomonadota; class Alphaproteobacteria; order Acetobacterales; family Acetobacteraceae; genus Commensalibacter; species Commensalibacter sp. Nvir. Next base: position 17,457 of record NZ_CAWUGZ010000112.1, read on the forward strand.
GCGGAAAGAGCTGGATTTGCAAAAAATTTTTGTTTATTAAAACCAAAGCCTCTATGGAAACTTATCTCAGCACCATACTGGCCTTTCCCTTTAAAAGGAGTTGAACCATTTTGTTTAGGAAATTCCTTCATCAACCTGAGTGTTGGTAGTGTAGGAGGGGTGGTTAATGCCGCACTTCAAACCAATTCAACACCTAAGATTCATATACAAAATCCAAGAATCTCCGTTACCAAATTTGATCTAGTCATTGCGCAACCTCATGATCACTTATATGGCAGTAACGTACTGATATCTCGTAACGCTATCCATAAAATCTCTCCGCATGTTTTATCAGAAAATAAGAAGAAATGGTTTTTAAAATTAAAACGACCTGATAAGCCTATTGTTTCCGTTTTGATTGGTGGAAATAATGGTAGATTCCGCTTGGCTTTCAGCGAAGCCGAACTGATTTGCAATCAACTTAAAAAACTTATAAATCAAGAAGGGATTTCTCTTTTATTAACTCCCTCTAGACGTACTAACCCAAAAATAATTGCTTTATTCAAAGAAAAATTGGCTCCTTTAGGAGCATATATTTGGGACGGTAATGGAGAAAATCCTTACTTAGGTTTTCTTGCTTGCGCAGATTTAATCTTAGTTACCATTGATAGTGTATCCATGATTTCAGAAGCCATTGCGACTCAAGCCCCTGTAATGATTATCCCTTTACCAGGAAAATCAAAACGTATTTTCGCTTTTATACAATCCTTAATAGGCCTTAAAAGAATAAAAATTTTCAATGGAGACTTTGTTTCTTGGAACGTGTCCCCACTAGACGATACAGAGGAGATCGTCTACCAAGTTAAAAAACGTTTAAATATTTTTTAGAATTTAATATTAAAACTTGGTCACTAACAAAAAAATTAAATTTTTATTTATTTGTATAGGGGGCAATGTGCATAATCCCTCAAAAAATTAATATTTAAATTCTAATAATATCTTCAGCAATTTTAGGTAAATCTGTTATCATTTTTGCTACACGGGTAGCTTGGTCACCAATTTCTAATTTGCCATACCCCCATAACGCAAAAATACTTCCTGCAATATGGGCATTTTTAGCAACTAAAATATCATTTAAATGATCACCAACCATAACAGTTCGTGCTGCTTTAGCATTAATCTCCTTCATAATTCCTTCCAAATGGCAAGCGTGGGGCTTTTTATGAGCAAATGAGTCACCCCCTCCAACAACATCAAAAAAATGATCAAGATGATGATGCTTTAAAATATCTTTAGCCACTTTTGTTATTTTATTGGTGCATAAGGCAATGGCCCAATTATGCAATTTAAAATTTTCCAAGCATTTTTCAGCATTTTCAAAAGGTTTTGTATAGTCCGAAGAGTGATCTGAGTAATACTCAATAAAATGATCCGTAGCTTCTTTTCTATTGATGAACTTGGCTTCAGTGCCAGCTTGATCCAATAAACGTTCAACCAACAACTGTATACCATCACCAATCATAGAACGAACAATTCTATCGTCTACGGAAGGAAGGTTATACAACTTAAGCAGGTACCGACTACTATTGGCGATATCGGGTAAACTATCCATTAGCGTACCATCCATATCAAATACTATTAATGGACGTGATGATGAAAGCATTATAACCTCACTGAAATTGAACTATTCTTTTAATTTTAAGTATATGGCAAATAATGAACAAACGAACAAATGTTTTTCCAAACACCGTCGCGATTATCCTGGCAGCGGGTATGGGCACGCGAATGAAATCTCAAAAACCTAAAGCGTTGCAACCTCTAGCAGGCAAGCCTATGTTGTCTTACCTCCTAAAAAATGTGGAAAAAATATTTAAAACCATTGTAGTTGTTATCGGACCCAATATGCAGGAGGTTGCTGAATTAGTTAAACCCCATTCTATTGTCATACAATACGATCGTCATGGAACCGGCCATGCAGCTTTGCAGGCCGAACAATATTTTGGCGAGAACGATGTAGCCATTTTATACGCAGATAATCCCTTGATTACTGATGAAACGTTAGAGCGTTTAATCAGAACTAAACGTAACGGTTCTGCCGATATGGTATTAATGACTATGAATTGTAAAAATCCTCAATCTTATGGAAGGGTGATTGAAGTTAACGGTCAAGTTCAGAAAATTGTAGAATATGCAGATGCAAATGAAGAAGAAAAAAAAATAACCTTGTGTAATGCAGGCGTACTATGTAGCTCTGCTTCATATTTATCAAAATGGTTGCATCAAATTACCCCTAATAATCAAAAAAAAGAATATTACCTTGTCGATGCTGTAGCGATAGCGGTCAGTGAAGGTAAAAAGGTGATTACCTTAAAAGCCTCAGAAAATGAACTGCGCGGGATTAATTCAAAATCCGAACTAGCAGAAGCTGAAACTGTTATTCAACATCGACTAAGACAGCATGCTATGGACAACGGCGTGACCATGATTGCTCCCGAAACGGTTTATCTAAGCGAGGATACTAAATTGGAAGCTGATGTTATTGTTCATCCTCATGTGGTTTTTGGTAGCGGTGTACATGTAAAAAAAGAAGTAGAAATCAAATCTTTTTGCCACCTCGAACAATGTATTATAGAAGAAAATGCTGTTATCGGTCCCTATGCAAGGTTAAGACCGCAAACATTTGTAGGAAAAAAAGTTCATGTAGGAAACTTTGTTGAACTCAAATCAACAATATTAGGTGAAGAAACAAAGGTAAATCACTTGACCTATCTTGGTAATAGCAAAGTTGGGGAAAAAACCAACATAGGTGCTGGCACTATTACTTGCAATTACGATGGAATAAACAAGCATGAAACCATCATCGGTGATAATACGTTTATTGGTTCGGATACAATTTTAGTCGCGCCTGTAGAAATTGGTAATAAAAGTTTTATTGCTGCAGGAAGCGTTATTACCGAAAATGTCCCTGATAATGCATTCGCGTTAGGAAGAAGTCGTCAAATTGTAAAACCCCAGGCTGCTTGTCGATTTAATAAGAAAAAAAGCAAGGAATAAATTGAATGTGTGGAATTGTTGCAGTTATAGGAAGCAGACCCGTTGAACCTATTATTTTGGGAGCTTTAAGACGTTTAGAATATAGAGGGTATGATTCTGCAGGTATTGCAACGCTTAACCAAGCAAAAATTGATCGAAAAAGAGCTTCAGGAAAATTAGACAATTTGGCTCATAGACTCGTCAAAGAACCTCTATCTGGACATATCGGTATTGGCCATACTCGTTGGGCAACACATGGAGCCCCTACCCAAAACAATGCACACCCTCATGCCACTGAACGAGTTGCTGTAGTACATAATGGGATTATCGAAAATTTTGAATCGTTAAAACAAGAACTCATTTCATTAGGACAAACCTTCAACAGCGAGACCGATAGCGAAGTCATTGTCCAACTGGTGGATTATTATCTTAAACAGGGTGAGAGTCCAAAAAAAGCGGCATTTAATACGCTTAAAAAGCTTAAAGGAGCGTATGCTATTGCTATGCTTTTCGCCTGTGAGGGAATTATTATAGGAGCAAGACATGGTGCGCCTTTAGTGGTTGGGTTTGGCGAAAACGAAATGTTTTTAGGATCTGACAGCTTAGCGGTCGCACCCATGACTTGTAAAATTAGCTATATGCCCGATGGAGTTTGGACCATCTTAAGCAAAAATACCGCTGAATTTTACGATATGGACGAACAAAAAGTTGAGTGTCCTGCACAAACAGCGGCTTTAATGGC
>NZ_CAWUGZ010000113.1:0-19412 GCF_963921845.1 Commensalibacter sp. Nvir
ATAGGTTAACATTGAAAAGCATAGAAATATACGTTATCAATATCATGGTTTAACGTTTCGTATTTAAATCTATATTAATAGTATACTGTGGTGGGCAATATAATCAGGGTAGAAACCCCTAGTCCAATACATAATTAAACAATCAATGCCACAGTCCGTTTTCGGTAGACTCAATTTAATAGAGTTTTTAAAATTATGTAACGTTTTTTAATTTCGTATAATGCGGTTAAATAAAGACGTTTCTAAAATTTAGAAACGCTATACCCTTTCAAAATTTGTTTTAGAAAATTCCCCTTTTGTAAAATAAAATTAGCAATTTGTTGTGAATAATTTTAATACTTTATTTACAGATAAAGACGCTTTGAAAAGTGTTACTTTACCTTTTTCATTTCTTTTTAGAGTTGGTATGGATTACGTAAGTGATAAATTTTCTTGATAAGCCATTTATCCAACATGTAACGTTTATCCGTGGTGTTAAAGACCTATGGTTAATGGGTTTTGCGATTATTTCTGGAATGATAGGAGCTGTCGTTGTCCGCATCCTTAATTTAATCATTGAAACGATGCATCATTTTCTTTTTCATCTCAGCAACGGTGGACATTTGTCAGGGCTGTTATGGGTAAACCCTTGGTACAGCGTTACGATGCCGATTATGGGTGGGCTGTTGCTTTGGCAGACCCGTCGATGGATTAACCGATATTTTAGTCAAAACCCTGTTGATATTGTGGAAGCAAATGCCCTTCATGGGGGAAGGTTAAATGTTGCTGATAGTTTGTATGTTGGGTTGCAAACCATTTTAACGACTGGGTTTGGATTATCCCTTGGGTTAGAAGCAGCATACACGCAGATAAGCTCTGCTTGTATTTCTCGCCTCAGTGAGATTTTTGCTTTACGTAAAGAAGACATAAGAGTACTGGTCGGATGCGGGGCCGGAGCCGCCATAGCGGCAGAATTTAACTCTCCTTTAGGGGGGGCTTTTTACGCATTTGAGATTGTCATTGCATCGTATAATATTGTTAATTTTACGCCTGTTATTCTGGCGGCAATTGTAGGCGTTGTTACCGCGCATTGGCTGGGTATGCGGACCCCTATTTTAAATTTTCCTGCTCAGATTCCTGTAGTGCATGATTACGTCAGCATTGTCTTCTTAGCTTTATTGTGTGCACTCATTGGTATTGCCATTATGTATTTTTCAGCCCAGCTGGAAGTGGTTGTAAAAAAAAATAGATTAGGTCAAGGATTTCCTCTAGTGGCGGGGGGAGCGGTTATTGGGTTATTGTCTTTAATTACCCCTGCTATATTAAGTTCTGGCCATGCAGTGGTGTGGGTCAGTTTGGCAGGAGGTGTCGGGTTCAAACTTGCTTGCCTCATTTTATTGTTGAAAGCTTTTGCTTCTACCATTTCAATTGGCGTGGGATTTAGGGGGGGTCTTTTCTTTGCATCAATGCTTATTGGCTGTGCCGCTGGAATTGTTTTTGGTCATGGTTTGGCCTTTTATCAGATACATGCTTTGTCGCCTCTAGTTTACGGGTTAATGGGGATGGCAACGATGGCCGTTGTGATCATTGGCGGGCCGTTAAGTATGACTTTTTTAACGTTAGAAATGACCAAAAGTTATCCGTATACGGGTTGTGTATTGTTAAGCGTGCTGATCGCGCAATTTTTTGTTAGAAAGTTGTTTGGTTTTTCGTTCGCGACATGGCGATTTCACTTACGGGGAGAAAACACACAATCTGCGCTTGATATAAGCTGGCTAAGACGATCCAAAATTGAAAGCCTTATGCATTATGATTTAACGATAATCGACGAAACCACCAGCATAAAAGAAGCTAGAAAGTTGTTTTTATCTCGAAATATGTCGAAAGCTATTGTGAGAACAAGCAACAACCAATATGTAGGTATGGTTTATACGCATATTTTGCTTAATCCTGAACTGGATAGTGATCAATGCGTTAAAGAAATTGTTTGTCAAAGAGAAATTTTTATACTTCCGCAGATGGAAATTAAGGATGCGTTAAATTTTTTCGAGAGCAAACATATTGATTTTGCCGTTGTCGTTAGTCGTGAGAAGCAACGTTATATTATTGGCGGTGTTTATAAAAATGATGTGTTAAAAACATACACTCAGTTTTTAGAAAATCAAATTATCGAGGTAACGGGGTTTGATTTTGGAAAAAAAAGAGCTTAGGGTTTTATCTTTATGAATATATGATTGTTTAATTGACGAATAAGGGCGGTTTGTTAAACAATCAATTTATTATTTTAATTTTAATACACTTACAATTATTATTGTACAAAATAAAAACTATTTCTGTTGATGTATAAACTAATAAAAAGGCAAGATAGTATTTATCTTGCCTAAACTCTATATATACCAGCTGTTATAAGCAGGTTATACTGTTTTTTAGTTACTTTATCTTAAAGGCATGTTTTGTTGAATTTTTTCTGCCAAGCAGATTCAAATTGATCAACCGCTGCAAACACTGCTGGGTCACTAATAAACATGTCAAAAACATTAACAGGTAAGGTTATACCCTTACACCCAATAAGCATACATTCCAGAGCCTGTCTTGGGCTTTTAAAGCTAGCTGCAACCAATTCTTTTTCAGGAGCATGCGTAGAAAGTAAGCATTGGAGTTCGGAAACGGTTGCAGGACCGTCACCGCCTTGTGCATCAATTCTGCTGACATAAGGGGAAACGTACTGAGCGCCAGCGAGAACGCCTAAAAATCCTTGTGCGGCCCCGTAAACTGCAGTTGCTAATGTTGGAACGCCTTGTTTGGTTAATTCTTTAATGGCCTGAAGACCTTTAGGGGTAACAGGAACTTTTACAACTAAATTTTCAACACGTTCACGAAGTTTAAGTGCATCTTCGATCATTCCTTCAACGGTGTTGGAAATAACCTGAGCAAACAAGGTTCCTTGTCCGCCCATAGCATCTCTTAATGCAGGTAATAAATCAAAGAGAGAGGTTTCGCCTGCACAGACGATAAGAGGGTTGGTGGTAACGCCGCTTACAGGGAAAATAGCAGAAATTCGCTTTACTGCTTGAATGTCTGAGGTATCTAGATATAATTTCATCGCGCCTTAGCTTTCGATTTGATTCATGAAATTTAAGACATTAAAAATCAAGAACAATGATTAAAAAACTTGCCCGCAAATCCATCAAAGTTGAGCAACATACGGTATAAATAAATCCGTTAAATTGTCAAAAAAAAAGCTAACCCGTAAAGGTTTAGGCTTTTTGTTATATTGATCGACAAGTCAAGTTATAAAAATAATATAGCGACTTTTTTCCAAAAAAAAAGAGTTTATTAAATTAAAAGTAACAAAATCGTGAATTAATTTTTTTTAATTAAAAACTCTTTAATTGATTTAATATCGTTGGACTTTAGACAGAATAATACATTTCAAATTCCACAGGATGAGGGGTATGTTCAAAGCGAAAAACTTCTTGCCATTTGATTTGGCAATAACTGTTAATTTGGTCTTTGGTAAACACATCACCTGCAAGTAAGAATTCGTGGTCTGCGGCCAAACATTCCAAAGCTTCGCGGAGGGATCCACATACGGTGGGTATTTCTTTCAATTCGTCTGGGGGAAGATCATAAAGGTCTTTGTCCATGGCATCTCCGGGATGAATTTTATTTTTGATACCATCTAATCCCGCCATGAGCATGGCTGCAAAAGCAAGGTATGGGTTGGCGGTTGGATCAGGAAAACGGATTTCAACACGTTTTGCTTTTGGACTGGTCCCATACGGAATACGACAAGAGGCAGAACGATTCCTTGCCGAGTAAGCCAATAATACAGGGGCTTCGAATCCAGGAATTAAGCGTTTGTATGAATTCGTTGAAGGATTGGTAAATGCATTCAAAGCTTTAGCGTGTTTGATGATTCCACCAATGTAATAGAGGGCTTGATCGGAAAGATCAGCATAGGCGTTTCCAGCAAAATTTGGTTTATTGTCTTTCCAAATAGACTGATGGACGTGCATACCCGTGCCATTATCGCCATAAATAGGTTTTGGCATGAACGTTGCCGTTTTACCATAAGAGTTTGCAACATTGTGCACGCAATATTTAAAAATTTGTAAATTATCGGCTGATTTCACTAGGGTTGAAAACGCAATCCCCAGTTCATGTTGAGATTGTGCTACTTCGTGATGCTGTTTTTCAATGGGTAGTCCCATTTCACCCATGGTGGTTAACATTTCTGCGCGTAGATCGTTTTCATTGTCAACGGGTGGTACTGGGAAATAGCCCCCTTTTATTCCGGGTCTATGCCCCATATTTCCTTCTGGGTATTCTTTGAGACTGGATCCAGGCCCCTCGATACTTTCTAATTGGTGTATCGCGAAATTGGGTCCGGTACCGAATTTGACGTTATCAAAAATAAAAAATTCAGCTTCTGGTCCAAAATAAGCTGTATCTCCGATACCCGTTGATTTTAAGTATTGTTCAGCCAATTTAGCGGTGGAACGAGGATCACGATTATAAAAAACGCCTGTAGCGGGATCGATAATATCACAAATTAAAATTAATTGAGGTTTGGCGGTAAATGGATCCATAACCGCAGTGGTTGGATCGGGCATGAGAATCATGTCGCTTTCATTAATGGCCTTCCAACCATTGATAGAAGATCCATCAAACATAATGCCATCTTCAAATATGTCACTTTTTATTGTTGAAACGTATTGTGCGGTATGATGCCATTTTCCACAGGGGTCGGTGAAACGAAAGTCAACGAATTCAACAGAGTTTTCTTGAATCATATCCATGACTTTTTCAATAGCTTTTTCTTTAGAAGTAACCGGTGAAACGGCGTTGTTGGTCATTTATTTTTTCCTGTGTTCAGATTTTGAAGGCTAAATTATAAGTGATACTATACTATTAAAAACTAAATTTTGATTAGAGAATATTAAAACGGTAACTGAATCTTACAAGGCTTCGACACCACTTTCACCGGTTCGAATGCGTATAGCATTTTCAACGGGTATAACAAAAATTTTTCCGTCGCCAATTCTTCCTGTTCGTGCAGTATGCATAATAATGTCAACAGCGCGTTCTACCAGATTTTCGTCACAGACAAATTCAATTTTCACTTTAGGAAGAAAATCGACCACGTATTCTGCACCCCGATACAGTTCTGTGTGTCCTTTTTGTCTTCCAAAACCTTTTACTTCAGTAACCGTAATACCTTGTAAGCCAATTTCTTGTAGGGCTTCTTTTACTTCGTCTAATTTAAAAGGTTTGATGACAGCTTCAATTTTTTTGATCATCTTCATTATCTCTTAACTGTGAGTTTAATCTTAATTGAGAAATAGACCAGTGGATTATAGTTATTTTGTGGCATTATTTAAGAATGACCGCCTTATTTTGTCTAGTAAAAAGATTGCTACGCGGTGGCTAAAATTTAACAGAACGCAAATCTAGGTAATCTTCATAATTTAAAATTTTACATTTGTGCTTTGTTAATTTGGCTTGAAATGAGCTCTAATTTAAAGTGGTTAGGGATACCAGTGGTTCGCGCACACGCAAATGTTAAACATATCAGTTTTTACTGGTTACTATGCGATTTAAAGATTAGCGGGGCTGTGGTAAATTAAATTGCGTGGTATTTGAAACATTAAGCAGACGATGTGTCTATCTTTTTTTATTCAGCAAGGGCTTTAAAAAATGCCCTGTATAACTTTTATTGTTGGCGGCAATCGTTTCGGGCGTTCCGCATGCCACGATTTCACCCCCTTCGTCACCCCCTTCAGGACCCAAATCAATAACCCAATCCGCGGTTTTAATGACATCAAGATTATGTTCAATAACAATAATCGTATTCCCATGTTTAACCAAAGCGTGTAGTACTTCCAATAATTTGCGCACATCTTCTGTATGTAAACCCGTTGTTGGTTCATCCAGTATATAGATTGTACGTCCTGTTGCGCGACGGGCCAATTCTTTTGAAAGCTTGATTCTTTGTGCTTCTCCCCCTGAAAGGGTGGTGGCTTGTTGACCTAAGTGAATGTAACCCAAGCCTACTTTTTGTAAAATAAGCAATCGGTCTTTAATTTTCGGAGAAGCTTCGAATAAAGGTAAAGCGTCATCGACCGTAAGATTTAAAATATCTGCAATCGAGTGGCTTTTAAATTTAATGTCGAGTGTTTCCCTATTGTAACGGGATCCTTTGCATGTATCACAAGTGACATAGACGTCCGGGAGAAAGTGCATTTCAATTTTGATCAGCCCTTCACCTTGACAGGCTTCGCAGCGTCCCCCTTTAATATTAAAAGAAAACCGACCCGGTTTGTACCCCCTGGCTCGACTTTCAGGCAATTCCGCAAACCATTCTCGGATAGGGGTAAAGAGATCGGTATACGTTGCAGGGTTTGAGCGCGGCGTTCTTCCAATCGGCGATTGATCGATATCAATAATTTTATCTAAATTTTCCACTCCTTTAATGGTTTTGTAAGGAGAGGGAACCGCGTTTGATCCCATAAGTTGTCGAGAAAGTGCTTTATAAAGGGTGTCAATAATTAAAGTAGATTTTCCTCCTCCTGAAACGCCTGTAACGGCAATAAACGTTCCTAAAGGAAACTCAACATCAATAGTTTTTAAGTTATTTCCGGAGGCACCGTATAACGTTAAACTGTTTTTTTTATTAATTTTACGACGTTTCGTTGGTAAAGGTATTGATTTACGTCCACTTAAATAATTCCCAGTCAAGCTATTGGGATTGGCTTCAACTTCTTTAGGGGTGCCTATAGCAACAATCTGTCCACCCAAGTTGCCTGCACCTGGACCCATATCGATAAGATAATCCGATGCCCGAATGGTATCCTCATCATGTTCTACGACAATGACGGTATTCCCTAAGCCTTTGAGCCGTTGCAGCGTATCCAAAAGACGTTTATTATCCCTTTGGTGCAAACCAATAGAGGGCTCATCAAGCACATACAAGACCCCAGTCAATCCAGAACCGATTTGAGAGGCAAGTCGTATCCGTTGGCTTTCTCCACCGGATAAGGTGGCAGATCCTCTGGACAACGTTAAATAATCTAATCCTACATTATCAAGGAATTGCAGTCTTTCCGTAATTTCTTTAAGAATTCGACGCGCAATTTCTGCTTTTTGTGGTGTTAAACTATTCTCTACCTGTGAAAACCAGTCCAAAGCTTTACGAATGGAAAGCTCTGAGACCTCAGCTATATTTTTTTTATTAATTTTAACACATAATGCTTCGGGTTTTAATCGTGCACCATGGCAGGATTGACAAGGATAATTGGCTTGATAACGTGAAAGCTCCTCTTTAACAGATTGACTGCTGCTGGAATAAAATCTTTTTTTAAGATTTTCGATTACGCCATTGAAAGGTTGCGTAATGGTATACGATTTTTCTCTGTCATTATAAGTAAAAGGAATAGGTTCTTTGAAACCAAATAAGATTTTATCTTTAATGCTTTGGTCTAAATTTTTCCATGGAGTATTTAAATTAATTTTAAAAGCGTCGGCAATACTTTTCAAAGTTTGCTGATAATACATGTTTCCAACAGTATTCCAAGGGGCGATTGCCCCTTTGCTCAGCGAAAGCGAAGGATTAGGAACCACTAACTCTGGATCAAAAAACAACTCTGTACCAATTCCATCACAGGTGGGGCAGGCACCTTGAGGGGCATTAAAAGAAAACAACCGAGGTTCAATTTCCTCCAAGGTAAAACCGCTTTCTGGACAAGAATAACGTGCGGAAAAAACCATGGTTAAAGGCTTATTTTTATTTGCATCTTTGGGTACTTCCTCAATAGATGCTAGGCCATCGGATAACGAAAGGGCAATTTCAAAACTATCTGCCAACCGATTTTCAATTCCAGGTTTTATTACAATCCGATCAACAACAATTTCAATAGTATGTTTAATTTTCCGATTTAAAGAAGGTATGTCATTAAGTTCATACAGGGTGCCGTCAATTTTGGCGCGTGTAAATCCTTTACGCTGAAGTTCCGCAAGTTCTTTCTTAAATTCCCCTTTTTTGTCTCTGGCAATGGGTGCTAATAACATAATTCTGGTTTTATCGGGCAAATTTAAAACGCGATCGACCATTTGGCTGACAGTTTGTGCTTCAATAGGTAATCCCGTTACGGGTGAATAAGGGGTACCTGCGCGTGCCCATAATAACCTCATGTAATCATGAATTTCTGTGATAGTTCCCACAGTTGATCGAGGATTTTTTGAAGTTGTTTTTTGCTCTATAGAAATGGCAGGGGAAAGGCCTTCAATAGAGTCAACGTCGGGTTTACCCATTAATTCAAGAAATTGTCTAGCATACGCTGACAAACTTTCTACATAGCGTCGTTGGCCCTCGGCATAAATGGTGTCAAAAGCTAAGGATGATTTCCCCGACCCCGATAGACCAGTAATAACGGTAAGGTGGTTTTTAGGAATATCGACGCAGACATTTTTGAGATTGTGTACTCGAGCGTTCCGTACGCGAAGAGTAGAAAGAACAGAAAAGCTTTTTTTCATAGGAATATATGTTATACATAATAGGATAAACAGTAAACGTAATTTTAAAGAAACCAATTGCTATTTGCGCTATAAAGCATTTTGGAAATGCTGAATAGAATCAACAGCGTAGATACGTAAAATTTAAGGTGAATTAAGAATGGCTGGAAGTGTTAACAAAGTAATTGTAGTGGGTAATCTTGGGCGGGATCCTGAAGTACGTAGTATGCAATCTGGGTCAAAAGTGGTCAATATTACAGTAGCGACAAGCGATAGTTGGAATGATCGTCAAACGGGGGAACGTCGTGAAAACACAGAATGGCATCGTGTCGTTATATTTAATGAACGGTTGGCAGACGTTGCGGAGAAATATTTGCGCAAAGGGCGGAAAGTTTTTATTGAAGGGGCATTAAAAACACGTAAATGGACCGATCAACAAGGCCAAGAACGTTATACCACTGAAATAATAGTGGATCGTTTTCGTGGAGAATTGGTGTTGTTGGATAGCAATCGCGCAGGCTCTGAGGCTTCAGAGTATTTCAATGAATCGGCAAGCAATTCTCCCTCAACCCTTTCTCCTCCTTCTGAGAAACGTACGAGCAGTTGGGATGCTCCTGTCAGTAATGATCTTGATGATGAAATCCCTTTCTAGGTTAAGTTAAAGTAGGAATGTTTAAACGTTCGTTTTAGTAGGCAAATTTGGTTTTATTTTATATAAAGTAGTTTACTAGGGAATAAATTGCTAAAAGCATAAAACCGTAAGCATTTGGTTTAAAAAGATAATTTAAATTTTCTTAAGGATCATATAAAAATCAGAGTATGAAGTATACTCTTTCGTTTATTTTAGTTTTTAAAAAACCATTAGGTTTGATGGTTTTTTGATCGAAAACGACCGAGGTTATTTTATTGTTTTCCCGTGTTATTTAAAGATTAATTCATCGAAAACTGTTTCTATTTTTTTTTCTTTTTTTATGGAGATATTCCGACTGGTTTGTATCGATAGGTTGATGAGCGCACGATTTCATAAAGTCAAAAAAAACAGTTAATTTTACAAGTAAGGTTATTAACCATTAAGGATTTGAAATAGTTTCACGGTTTATCAAATATTATATTGTGTAAAATTTGTTTCTCCCTATTTTGCTTATGCTAAAATTAATTTCCAAGATTTCTTTTAGGGTTAAGAATTTCCCTTTATTTTAACGATAGGGATGGAGGTATAAGTTTTAATTTTTTGTATCGTATTTAAATCCATGTTTGTATTTGTTTTAATAATTATTGGGTCGCGATGGGAAAAAATATTTTTTATAAAGTTCCAGGTAATTCCTCTGGGTTCAATGCAAAGCTTTCATTCGATGGTATATTTTTAAATATTGGTCAGAAGAGATAAGAGTATGAATTACTCTTATATTACGCAACACATACGTAATATAAAGATTTTGGATTTTCTTACTTTAATTTAATCAACAATTAAGTTGTAGATGCTTTTTTGGGGGAGCAATAAACACATACTGCGTAGCGTTTTTTAATTATTTATTATAAAAAAGAAATAGCATTGTGGTTCTATTTATAAACCCATCAAACGTTGTGGTATAAACGTGTACGTTATTATTGTTAGGTTTGATTAAAAACAATATTAAAATCGTTAGCATGAAAATAAAGCTTTATTTCCAAATTTGGACTGTGTCTTAGGTAATTAATTTTAATAAATTTTATAAAAATAGTGTGATATTTATAAGCGGTTGTATCCAACAATACGATGGAAGGGGTGTGGAATGTACCTAGCAAATAGTATTATGCGGATATACTCTTCACTTTTTGTGGTTGCTTGTAAAGAATGCCCAAATTATGGTGCTATCTTCAATGAGCTAACTTGTAATTTTACTCTAAAAAAATTATACTCTTTAGGATTGCCCTTATAATTCCTTACACAGATTATATTCTTATTGTATAGGCCTTTTGGCAGTTGCGTTTCCTTGTTTGCAGTTAATCTGAATGGATTTGGCTTAATTGAACTTTCGTATCGGTAATTGGATTTAAACGATCCAGTGTTGGACGACATAATTTTTTTGAGAAATGGATTTATCTTGAACGACAACCCAGAACACACACTCCCTACTTTATCTGACATTGTGCCTGTAACCGTCGAAAAGGAGATGCAAACTTCGTATCTAGCCTATGCGATGTCTGTTATTGTCAGTCGTGCTCTACCCGATATACGGGATGGCTTAAAACCGGTTCATCGTCGTATTTTATATTCCATGTATGAAAGTGGACTGACCGCTGATAAACCTTATCGTAAATCTGCCCGTGCGGTGGGCGATGTGATGAGCAAGTATCACCCCCATGGGGATTCATCCATTTACGATGCTATGGTAAGAATGGCGCAACATTGGTCGATGCGCGTTTGTCTTGTCGATGGGCAAGGTAATTTTGGTTCGGTGGATGGGGATTCCCCAGCAGCTATGCGTTATACTGAGGCAAGATTAAGCAGGCCTTCTTTGTTTTTGTTAAACGATATCAATCAAGATACCGTTGATTTTCAGGCCAACTATGACGAAAGTGAGCAAGAACCTGTTATTTTACCGGCGATGTATCCTAATTTATTTATTAATGGTGCTTCGGGGATTGCAGTCGGTATGGCAACGAATATACCGACGCATAACCCTAATGAAATTATAGATGCAACCATTGCTCTAATAGATAATCCGCAATTAGAACTTGCTGATCTTATGGAAATTGTTACGGGTCCTGATTTTCCTACGGGTGGAATAATACTGGGCCGTTCGGGTATACGCAGTGCATTTTTGACGGGTAGAGGCTCTATTTTATTAAGAGGTCGAGCGTCCGTTGAAGAAATACGTAAAGACAGACAAGCAATCATTATTACCGAAATTCCTTATCAAGTTAATAAAGCTACGTTACAAGAAAAAATTGCCGAGCTTGTGCGCAATAAACAAATTGAGGGTGTATCGGATATACGTGATGAAAGCGATCGTTCGGGTATGCGCATCGTTGTTGAAGTTAAACGGGACGCAACACCCGATGTAGTTTTAAATCAGCTCTATCGTTTTACACAGCTCCAAACCACATTTGGCGTCAACGCGCTGGCCTTAAACAGCGGCAAACCCCAATTGTTTGGATTAAAAGAAGCTTTACAAGCATTTATTGTCTTTAGAGAAGAAGTTGTTTTAAGACGTTCTCGTTACGAACTTAATAAAGCACGGGATCGTGCCCATTTATTATTGGGATTGGTTATAGCGGTTACCCATATTGATGAAGTGATTGCGATCATTCGTTCGGCCCCTGATGCAGCTTCAGCACGTGAAGAACTGTTAAAACGTTCTTGGCCAGCCCAAGATATACAATCTCTTTTGGATCTTATCCAAGATGAAAACAATCGTTTGACTGAAAATCGCGTTTATTTTAGTGAGGCACAGGTTCGAGGTATTATGGAGTTACGCCTTCAACGGTTAACCGGCCTTGAGCGCGACAAGATTCAAAATGAATTGATTGAGGTTTCAAAGCGCATTAGCGAATTGCTGGAAATTATTGGTAGCCATATTCGTCGGTTTGAAATCATGAAAGAGGAATTGCTTAAAGTCCGTTCGGAGTTATTTTGTGAACGAAAAACCGAAATTATCGACTATGAGGGGGAACAAACCGACGAAAGTTTGATCGAGCCTGGTCAAATGGTGGTTACCTTGAGTAAAGAAGGGTTTATCAAACGAACCCCCCTTGAAACTTTTCGTTCACAAAATAGAGGAGGAAGAGGGAGAACAGGCGCAGGTCGGAGGGGCGATGATATCATTACCCGTTCTTTCAACGCGCACACCCATCAATGGGTTATTTTCTTTTCCAATGGGGGTAAAGCGTTTCGTGCTAAAATATGGCATCTGCCCGAAGCAAGTCCCACGTCAAAAGGGCGTGCTTTGGTTAATTTTTTACCTAATTTGGGTGGGGATGAAATTACAGCGGTCTTGCCTTTGCCGCAAGACGAAGACACGTGGACCCATCTTCATTTGGTATTTGCTACGTCCAAAGGAAACGTTCGTCGTAATCGCTTGAGTGACTTCGGCAATATCCGTTCGTCAGGGTTAATAGCTATGAAGCTTGATCCTGATGAACAATTAATAGGAGTGGCTACCTGTACTGAAGGCCAGGATGTATTTCTTGCCACCAAAAAAGGCAGGGCCATACGGTTTCAAATCACGGATACCAATTTAAGAGTGTTCGCTGGCAGAGGAAGTACAGGTGTGCGTGGTATACGGCTTTCCGAAGGGGATGAAGTCAATTCCTTATGTATTTTAAATCATGTTGATGTAACGGTTTCGGAACGTATTGCGTATTTAAAGTACAGTAACGCAAGGCGGAGAGCTGAAGGGGGGGAGCCTTTACCTGAAGAGGAAATTGAAACAGCTTTTGAAAACTCTGAGGAGAGTATTGATGATAGCGAAGCGGAACTTACCCCTCAGCGATTGAATGAGCTTTCTCAGACGGAAGAGGTCCTTTTAACGGTAACGAATGCAGGTTTTGGTAAACGTACGTCTGCTTATGAATATCGTGTCAGTGGTCGAGGGGGGCAAGGAATAGCCAATATTAATTTACCCGGTAGAAACGGAAATTCAGTTATTTCGACATTCTCAGTCGTTAATAATACCGATGTAATGCTTATTACCGATAAGGGGCGTTTAATACGTGTGCCTGTAAACCAAGTGCGTGTCACAGCTCGGACCAGTATGGGGGTAACGCTATTTAAAATTGATTCAGGAGAGAACGTTCGAAGTGTTTTCCCCGTTACGGATGAAACTGTGGAAGGCGCTATGGAGGTAGATGAAATTAAAGGTAATTTGGCTAATGTTGAGGAATAATTCCCCTAAAATTGCGATTTACCCTGGTACGTTTGATCCTATTACCAATGGTCATCTTGATATCATCCAGAGAGGGGTTTGTTTATTTGATCAACTTATTATTGGCGTAGCCCGCAATACTATTAAAACGCCTTTTTGGCCATTAAACGAAAGAGTAGATTGTATCCACGAAGCCCTTATTGAGCGGTTTGGACATGATTTTAGGACTCAAGACAAAGCGACTTCTCGTATAAACGTTATTGGTTTTGATAATTTATTGGTTGATTGTGCCAAAGATAATAATGCACGCGTTATTATCAGAGGGTTAAGGCAAGTCATGGATTTTAATATAGAATTTCAGATGTGCTTGGTTAACCATCAATTGTCCCCCGATATCGAGACGCTATTTTTGGTAGCCAGTGAACAAAACCGCTCTATCGCGTCCAGTGTGGTTAAAGAAATTGCTGAGCTAGGGGGGGATATTTCTTCTTTTGTACCTCAGGCAACTTTAAGACGGTTTAAAAATCGTCGTTTAACGAATTTTGTTAACTCGAATATTTCGAATGGAAAAAAATGAAACTTACTCATGACGAAACGATCCTTCAAATGGAACTTAAAGACGGTGCGGTCACTATTCGACTACGCCCAGATCTAGCCCCACTAGCAGCCGAACGCCTTTTAACGTTAAGTCGTGAAGGTTTTTATGACAATACCCCTTTTCATCGGGTCATTGGGGGATTTATGGCGCAGGGAGGAGACCCTAGTGGTACTGGCACTCAAGGAAGTTCTTTACCCGATTTGGATGCAGAATTTAGTAAAAAAGAAAGCTTCCGACGGGGTGTAGTCGGTATGGCTCGCACGATGGATCCAAACAGTGCCAATAGTCAGTTTTTCATCATGTTTGAGGATTCACCCCATTTAGATGGTCAATATACCATCGTTGGTGAGGTCATTGAAGGTATGGAATTGGTGGACAAAATTAAGAAGGGAACGGGAAGCAACGGTATGGTCAAAGATCCCGATCGTATTATTAAAATGTATCCTGTCTCAGAAAAGAAATAGTTTTCCAGAAGATGAAAAAATAGTGGTTGACTTCTTTTTAAATAACCACTATTTGAATGCTCAACGCTTAAGTATGAGCGCAAAAAAAATAGAGAGCCGGTAGCTCAGATGGTAGAGCATTCGACTTTTAATCGAATGGTCGAGGGTTCGAATCCCTCCCGGCTCACCAAGATTGTAATCCTCAATCTTGTGGTGATTTTAATCCTTTTAACTTACATTAAAGCATTTTACTCGCAAATATGATTAATAAATAATTAATTATTTATTAAGGTTCGTAGTACGATCAATTTCAATAAAAATATGTTTTATATTAATGAAAATATTAACTTTGGTTTTAATTTTGAAATTTGTAAAAACTAATTTATCAGTAGACTTGCGACTTAATTTTTAGCGGATTGTGGCAATCAACTCTAGGCGTTGTTGTCTTTTAGATTAGACAGTAATTAAGCTTGCCTTTTAGCGTAACTAAATTATTGTAAAGAATACTCTCAGGAAAAATTCCTTGGATTAAGTTAGATTTTTTCGAATCTCACAAGTTTGATTTACTAAGAATAAAACTTAAGTAATTTCTTTTTTTGAGATATTCTAACTAAAATTAAATTTTAACAGGAGATTCACAGTGAAGTATACTGTTGGCCATTATTTAGCCACCCGTTTGGTTCAACTTGGATTGGGCCATGTGTTTGCCGTTGCTGGGGACTATAATCTAGCCTTGCTTGATGAGATGGCTAAAGCGAAAGATCTAGAGCAAGTTTATTGTTGTAATGAGTTAAATTGTGGTTTTGCAGCAGAGGGCTATTCTCGTTCTAAAACGTTGGGGGCGTCTGTGGTGACCTTCAGCGTTGGTGCTTTTAGTGCATTTAATGCGGTAGGGGGTGCATTCGCAGAAAATTTGCCAATGCTGCTTATTTCCGGCGCACCCAATAATAACGATTACGGTAGTGGGCATATTTTGCATCATACCATGGGCTATTCAGATTATCGTTATCAAATTGAAATGGCCAAAAAAATTACTTGCGCAGCCGTTGCCATTAATCATGCTGAGGAAGCTCCTTGTCTAATTGATCATGCTATACGTCATGCTTTACGAAATAGAAAACCTGCTTATATTGAAATAAGTTGTAACATTGTTAATCAACCTTGCACCGCACCAGGACCTATTACCAGCATTACCAATAACTTGGTCAGTGATGATGCAAGTTTGAAAGCAGCCGCAAAAGCATGTTTGGAAGCGTTGGATAAGGCTAAGAACCCCGTTATTATTATCGGAGGAAAAGCACGCTCTGCTGGAGTTGAAAATCAAATTGTAAAACTGGCTGACAAAATGGGATGTGCTGTGACCACTATGGCGCAGGCCAAAGGATTTTTCTTAGAGGAAAAACCACAATATATAGGGACATTATGGGGAGAAATTAGCTCTCCTGGCGTGGAAAAATTAGTTACCAATTCTGATTGTCGCATTTATATAGGAAGTATATTTAACGATTATTCAACGGTTGGGTGGACCAGTGAAATTGTCGGAGAAGGCGACATTTTTATTTCGGCACATCATACCAAAGTGGCTAATAAAGAATTCAGCGGTGTTTACCTCAAAGATTTTTTACCTGCGCTTACTTCTGGTGTTAAACGAAACAGTACGTCCTTAGAACAATTTAAGGCTATGAAATTGCCCACTAAAAAAGTTGTTGTGGCTAAGGGAAATGCGCCATTAAATACGGTCGAACTATGCAGACAAATCCAAGGAATTATTGATCATAAAACCACGTTATTTCTAGAGACAGGCGACTCTTGGTTCCATGGTATGCACTTTGATTTACCCAATGGTGCAAGAATAGAGTCTGAAATGCAATGGGGGCATATTGGTTGGTCGGTACCTTCTATGTTTGGTTACGCCGTTGCAGAGCCAGATCGGCGTAATATTATGATGGTAGGTGATGGTTCTTTCCAATTGACCGCACAAGAAGTGTGCCAAATGGTACGTCGTAACTTGCCTGTTATTATTATTTTGATCAATAATAGAGGGTATTCCATTGAAGTTATGATTCACGATGGTCCTTATAATCGCATTAAAAATTGGGATTATGCTGGTTTAATGTCTGTATTTAATGCGGAAGACGGGCATGGGCTAGGATTAAAAGCCAAAAATGGCGACGAGTTAGCCGTGGCTATGAAAAAGGCTTTGAATAATACAAAAGGTCCAACGTTAATTGAAGTTGCCATTGACCCAGAAGATTGCTCTCCGGATCTTGTTATTTGGGGCAAAAGGGTGGCCGAAGCGAATAGTAGACCTCCCAGGGTTGTAAAATAATATCACTATATGGTTTAAGCTTGCTTTGCAGATGAGAAATAGCGAAGCAAGCTAAATTTTTTTCGATTTATACGATGCTGAATTTCACGAACTATTTACTTAATTTTTAATAAGTTTTGTAATTTCATCGTAAGGTTTATTGAGATAAAGGGGCAGCACTGCTTCGGGTGTGCCATCCATTTTAAGAAAACCTTGATCAAGCCACAACACGCGGTTGCACCATTTGGCAATAACCTCAGGCGAATGGGTTGAGACAATCAATATTTGAGAAGTTTTAACCATTTCTTCAATACGGTTGCCTGCTTTGATAATAAAAGCTGCATCGCCGGTTAAAAACCATTCATCCATCATTAGAATTTGCGGAGAAATGGCCGTCGTTAATCCAAAACTCAGCCGCAACTGCATTCCCGAGCTATAGGTTTTAATTGGTAAATCGAGGTAAGGACCCAGCTCAGAAAATTCGGCGACGTTTTCCTCTATTTCTTCGATTTTATTTGATTTATAGCCATTAATTGTACATTTAAGTCGAATGTTTTCTCTTCCTGTTAGTTCATAATTCATACCTACCGAAGGATCGAGAAGAGTACTCATTCGTCCTACAACCCTTATATGTCCGACGACAGGCTCGTATATACCTGCTATGGTTCGTAGCAGTGTAGTCTTCCCCGCACCATTCGAGCCAATTAATCCAATTCTATCGCCCTCATTGACTTTGAAATTAATATTTCTAAGACTTTGGACTAATATTTTATTATGCCCTTCGTTTTTTAGCCTTCCCGACACAAAAAGATGCGTCATCTTACGCAAGCTTCGGGTGTTTTCATGGTATAGAGGAAACGTTATGGATAAATTTTCGACTTCTATAGTTGGCATGAGAGTTACATCCAATAAGGTATACGAAATCTTGCTTTCGTAAAAACAAGCAAGGTAACAATCCAAAGAGCGACACTATAGCCTAGGGCAGCCAACCATGTGGATAGAGATGGGCAACGTCCCAGTAGAGGAGAACGTGTAATTTCAAGTAGAGGATACATAGGATTAAATAACATATAATTATAATTAAATTTTAATTGACTGGTATCCCAGATGACGGGCGTAATAAAAAAAAGGGCTTGCATAATGCTGTTCATTATAGGAGGTATGTCTTTGAAACGCGTGCCTAATACGCCGAGAAGCAAATTTAAAGCAAGGCTATCGATTAATAATAACGCTAGCGAAGCAGCAAATAAAAAATAATGGTTGGGAATAACACGATACCAGCTGAATACTAAAATTAGAACTAAACTATTGTGTAAAAGAGTAATTAAATTGCTAACAATATTCCTCCAGGCATAGATGGTAAAGGGTAAGCGCATGGAGAGGATTAAGGATTGCGCGTTAACAAAAATAGAACAACTTTCAATAAAATTGCTGGTTATGAAGGTCCATAGCATAAGGGATACAGACAAATAAGGTAAATACGTATGCATATCCATATTAAAAAAATACGCATATAGTACGCCTATGGTTATGATTTTCACAGCCATGATAATAGTGATCCAAAATGGACCTAAAACGGACCCTCGGTACCGTAATTTAATATCCAGCCAACCTAGGCTACCAAAAAGTCGCCAATTTTTGGTGCCTTGGAGAATATCACGTAAAGCCAGTTGAAAATTTTGTGAGAAACTAACCGATTTTATATCAATGATAGGGTCATTTGATACAATTGGATTACTATGTGGCATCCAAATATCCCTTATATCGAAGTCACAAAAAAAGTCTATATATAGGTCGCTTATTTAAAGTACATTTTGTTAAAGATCAAATTTCTATTTTCTTCTTCATTAAAACAGTTGCTTCCACTGTCAAATTATTGTCAAGCGTTATAATGTTTGTTTTTTTTGAATCTTATTTTATCCCTTAAGCGGTGATTTATTTGTAAAAATTTATAAGAAATTAATATAGAGGGATCGACAAAAAAGAAACATACGGTGTGGATAAAGTCTTACCCGTGTATGGGGGAATATTGTGGTGTTGTTTTGAGTATTATTTTTGAAGAACTCAGAATTGTTAAAAACATACCTATAACAAGATTTTAACTCAAGACATTCATAAGCCTTAAGCTTTAAAACCGGTTTTTGTTAGGCGCTCTCAGTTTTAAAAAATGAATTATTTTTCCTTATTAATAAAATTTAACGTTAACGATAAATTTTAAGCTAATTTGCTTTTTAAATTGGTTCAAGGGTGATGCGTATGCACTAATTTACTTAGCATAAACGTATTTATTCGTAAGATTATTAATCCAGTGTTTTGAATAAATCCTGTCAACACACTTTTGATGTAAAAGGTTAAAATTGTTCTGTGATTTGCTCAGATATAATTTTATTTTTTTAACATAAAATTTGTCAAAAATTTATACATGACCAAATCCATTGTTTTGTTTGAAAAGCCAATAGGTTATGCTAGCCATTTAAATTGATATTCTGAAAAACTATGAACAATCATTAAAGTGAGAATAAAACGGTATTAGCAAGGTCAATCATCCCTTAAAATAGTAGTTAATTATAGGAGATACTACGTAAATTGAATTTGGGGTTAAAACCGCATTTTTCATAAAATAGGACTGTATATGTTTGATCGTTTTTGAATTAAGGGCATTTTAAAACCATTCCCTTTATCAATTATTTAAAAAAAATGGTGGTAAGTTAGAAAATTAATTT